>DASVLZ010000377.1:0-4660 GCA_036384615.1 Sediminibacterium sp. | reverse complement strand
CATGCCTGTTGAAACGCCCAATCCTTTCAAAGTACCTTCCTGCAGGCGATAGGTAAGCCAGAGGTTGGCGGTATGTTTTGCATAGCCCGGCACCACATCACCCACTTTCATGGAAGTAACGCCATTGGCTACTTTCGTGATCCTGGAATCTGTGTATGCATAATTGGTTACCAGGTCGAGGCCTTTTGCCAGGCGCCCGCGCAAGTCGAACTCGATACCCTGCGCCCTTTTCTGACCCAGTACAATACTGAGGCCGGATGTGGGGGGACTGAAGGGATCGGCAGTAAGCTCGTTCTCTTTCAGTATGCGGTAGAAGGTAAGACCGGTATTCCACCTGCCGCCGGCCCAGTCGCGCTTGATGCCGAATTCAATATTGTTTCCGGTAATGGGTTTTACTTTGGCACCGCCGGCCAGTTTGCCTGCCTGGGGTATAAAAGCCTGGTCGTATAAACCATATACGGAAGTTCGTTTGTCGAGCGATACACTCACACCGATACGTGGGGTAAGGCGTTTGGCAGACATGGCTGCTGCACCCCATTCTGACTGTGTTACGGTGGTATAACGACCTGCAACTGTAACACGGAGTGTGTTATCAAAAAAGCCCAGCTCATCCTGCAGGTATACGCCTGTATTGCGCATGCTCATGGTGCCGCCGATGGCGATGGCACGCTGCTCCAGCGGAGTGCTGTAATCAAAATTGGGATACCCGTTGGGCGGTATGCCCAGGTTGGGATTGGCGGGATCAAATTCAGCACCCGCAGTATCCAGCTCATGATACTGACCCAAGTCAGCGAAATAGGATTTGTTTGACATATCCAGTCCGCCAAGTATCCTGTGGCGCACTTTACCCGTAGTTACATCACCATTCAGGTACACCTGCGACATGGTCATGGAGCTTTTGGCATCCCAGCTGCTTACCGCGCGTATCATAGTGCCATCGGCATTTACGGAAGCAGGCCACATGGAACTGCCCTGCTGGCGATAGCTATTATAACCCAGCTGTGCAGTCAGCTTCCACTGGCTGTTGAACTGGTGCTGCATGTTCAGGAATACGGTATGGTCATTGAAACGGGTGGCCGGCATGCCCGCAGGTAATGCGGTAAAGTCAGCCGGCAATACGCCGAAGCCTTTGGGTGAGAATACATAATAAGAACCCACATCACTCATATCTGCTCTCTGCCAGTCGTATTCAGCAGTGATCCTTGTTTTTTCATCGAGCTGGTAAGAGATCACGGGCGCAATAACATACCGGTTATTGAATTCATTGGCGCGGTGCGTCTGTTTCTGTTGCCCTGCCAGGTTGAGGCGATACAACAGTTTGCCATCCTTGCTCAGTTTACCATCGAGGTCGAGTGTTGCACGGTACAGGTCAAAGCTGCCTACGGTGAGGGAGGCTTCGCCTTTTGTTTGTCCGGTAGGTTTTTTGGTTACCACATTGTACATACCGCTCGGGTCGCCGTTGCCGAGCATGAAGCCGGCGGGGCCTTTTACAAATTCAATATGGTCTACAAAGCTCATGTCTTCCGTAAGCGGCCCCCAATAGGAGTTCACCATATTGAAACCGTTGCGGAATGCCTGTATCTGTGAGCCGCGTGCGCTGATATTGGTATACATATCGCCCCAGTGTTCCATACGAACTGCGCCGCTCACATTGCGGATAGCGCCATCACTCATGCTGATCACCTGCTGGTCGGTGAGCGCCTTGCCGGTAACCACCTGTATGTTCTGCGGCACCTGCAACAATGGCGTCTGCAGGCGCAGTGATGAGGATACAGTAGAAGCTTTATAACTTCTGCCGCCGGTGCGCACGATCACTTCCTGCAGTTCTTTCTGGGTAAGCTGCAGTTGTATGTTAACGATTGCAGTAGCATTGGCGGTTAATGTTACCCGCTCATTCACTTCCTGGTAGCCTACAAGTGAAATATGTATTTCATAGGTTGCCGCAGCGAGGCCTTTGATCTGAAAATTACCATCGGCATCGGTAATCGCGCCTTTGGAAGAGTTTTTAACCTGTATGGTCACATCAGCGGCAGCCTTGCCTTCTGAAGTAACGATCTTTCCTTTGATTGTTCCGTTGCCTTCCGGCGTTTCCGAAGCGTGTAAAGCCGCTATCATCACAAACATCCCAACCAGTAACCCGTATATCTTTCTCATAATAATGTAATTGATCGGGCGCGAAAGTATCAAGCCCCCATTGAGGGGGCTTGTCAAATACGGAAAACGGATTTACGCGAAAGGGAAAATGACAGTGGGGTGACAAAACCGTATTATTTCTGATCTGATTCCAGCATGAGATCAAGGTTGCCGAGAGCGCTGGTAAAGCCTTCTTTGAAGCCCATCTGCACAATGGTTTCCAGGTCGGCTTCACTATCGAAGCCGACTTCGAGCGTAAGCCGGGTGCCTGCTTCGGTAGAAGAGAATTGCGCAAACCAATGCATTAGCGGGGCTGTTTCATTGGGAGTACCATTTTCATCGCAGAAGCCTGCTGTGGAACGGAAACTCTTTGGCTTATCCACTTCCTGTATATCTACCCTGCACCAGTGCGTATCCCCTTCCGGGCCTGCCATGGCATAGAGCCAGAGACCGCCGGTTTCGAAACGAAGGCTTTTGGTTTCCGTTTTATACGGCTTGGGCGCCCACCACTGGTCGAGCAGGCTGCTCTCCGTCCAGGCACGCCATACCTTGTCGATAGCCGCGCTGAAGTCGCGTGTAATGAGCAGCTTTTTGCCGGATGCATCCCGGTCGAATTTTGTTTCGTGTGTGATCATAATTTTCAGTCTTTCAGGTTATGTAATACATCATCCAGCTGGCTGAAACGGGTTTCCCATAGCTTGCGGAAAGGCCGCAGCCACCTGTCGATCTCTTTCATTTTATGTTTGTTTAAATGATAATATATCTCCCTGCCCGATTGCTCCTGTTTCAGCAGTCCGCATTCAGCCAGTATGCTCACATGCTTGGATACCGCCTGCCTGCTGCTGTCAAAATGCTGTGCCAGCGTATTGGGTGTCATCGCCTGCAGCATCAGCAGCGATAATATGGCCCTGCGCGTAGGGTCCGCGATGGCCTGGAAAACATCCCTTCTCTGTTCATGCGCCATAATCTGCAACTATTTAATTGCAAATATAATACATGCAATTAAATAGTTGCACTTTTTTGAGAAAATATTTTCAGGGCTAATATGCTTACAGATGATATGCCGGGGTATGCAGAACTGATTTTAATACAAAGGCACGGAGAAAAACCTCCGTGCCTTTGTATTATGTGTATATTAGAGTCTGTTATTCCTTCTTCATCTTCTTATTCGCCCATTCAATAAAGTATTTCACATTAGGGCCATCTGTATGACCTCCGTCATGCTGGCGCCAGGCGAGTTCTCCGTCTAAGAGGCCGGTCAGCACCGGCGGCATTTTTTCGGTCTTGTAGTCATTGGATACACCAATATCTTTCGCGCCCAGCAGTTTGAACACCTCCCCTGCCGCCACCGTAGCCATATAACTACCCTGCTGATCGAGCCATTTGGCATCGCCTTTCCCGGGCACACCATAGCTGATGAATGTGAGCCTGGGCGCGCATAATGCGATCAGCTCATGTGCATCCACGGGAAGGTCGCCTGGGTTTTTGGAACCAAAAGAAGACTCTGCTGTTCCGTATTTCAGGAAGTTGCCTGCCATCCAGTGGTATTCCCCGCTGCCGGTGAGGCTTTCCACGGCTTCGCCAAAATTGCGGCGGTGCAGTTTGGCCCCTCCTTCGCCGGAAGATCCTACGAGCGCCATCGCAAACCTGGGTTCAAAAGCGAGTGTAACGAGCGCCGCTTTTCCATAACGCGAAACACCTTCAATACCCACATGCCTGGCATCTACCATGGGCTCTGTTTCGAGGTAATCCAGTGCGCGTGCCGCACCCCAGGCCCATGCACGCAACGATCCCCAGTCATCGGGTTTACGGGGCTGGCCTTTGTTTACAAGACCAATGATACCCTTGGTAAGTCCCGCCCCGTTATCGGCCTGTATGCTTGACGGATCTATCTGCGCATATCCCCAGCCCGCCGCGATCAGCTGCTGCGTAGTGGGAGGATCCTGGCCGGGCTGCGATGGCTGGCCAAACGGGAATGCAGGCTGTGCGGCCAGCATGGGTGTATAGGCAGGATACTGTTCGAAGATGGCTTTTACGGAAGGATCTGTTTTAATGAGCATCTCCTTCAGTACACTGTTGAGTTTTTCCATCGACTCGGGGTTGGGCTGGGCCGGTGCAGGCAGGTTGCTGCCGCCGCCAAACATCACCAGCACAGGCACGGGACCTTTGGCATTGGCGGGAAGCACCAATACCATTTTGATAGCTACCTGTATGGCAGGATACGCGCTGTTATCTACATGCCCTACCAGCTTTTTAGCGATCACCGGCATGAAGCCGATCCTTTCGCGGTCGGTAACCTTTACCTCCCAGTGTACCTTAGGAACATTCTTCGGAACACGGCCGATCACTTCCCTCTCAAAATCCTCCACGATCTCGGGGCGGCGTTCTTTCCACCACATATCGGCGGTGGTCACTTTCTTCCCGCTTTTGGTTACGAGTAATGGCGGCAGGTCGGGGAAAGGATTGGCCAGTGCCTCATCATAATTGGCATGGTTGGGTGCGGACTCATTACCGCTCGGGCCTGGTC
>DASVLZ010000376.1:0-2471 GCA_036384615.1 Sediminibacterium sp. | reverse complement strand
GGATTACATTCTGATTGGCGCTGAGCAGGTGTTCGCAGACTGCAGACAGGTTAGGAAATGAACCTGTGACCACTTCCGAAGCTCCGCAATTCAGTGCTTTATGCAATAAGCGTGTACCATTGGTTGTTGTGAGTACCAGGGTTTTTCCTTCAATAAAAGAGCGCGGGTATTCTGCAGGGGAATTGCCATACCCCAACCCGTCTATTACTTTACCATCGCGTTCACCCGCTGTTATGCCGCCGGTAGTTTTACCCAGCTGTATACATTGTTCCACGGTATCCACAGGTATTACCCTGGCCGCACCATTATACAATGCAGTAGCAATAGTAGAAGTTGCCCGGAATACATCAATGATCACTACCACACTGTTTGTTATGTCATATATGTCCAGTAACCGTGGCGACAACACGGTATGAAGGATTGGCTTACTCATGCGTGTGCAAAGATAAGGGGATGGTTATATTGCCTGGCAGTTGTGATACCGGTTATTGCTATGCAGGCCTGTCGTTCTTGTATTTGTCCAGTATCAGTATCTCATTGGCCTGTATCTGGGTGCTGTATCTTTTCACACCCTGTTTATCTGTATAGTTCCGGTTCACCAAACGGCCTTCTACTGCTATTTCCGTTCCTTTCACCAGGTGTTTTCCTGCCATTTCCGCCAGCTTGCCCCATGCCACTACATGATGCCATTGCGTATCGGTTATTTTTTCTCCCCTGGCATTTGTATAGGTTTCATTGATAGCCACATTGATGGCTGCGAGTTTTTTTCCTTCTCCGATAATCTTTATTTCGGGGTTGCGGCCAAGATGGCCAATGATCTGTACTTTGTTCCTGATTGCATTCATAACATATATTTTACCTGAAACATTTACTGTTACCCTGCAAATATGCGCACCGATGCGCTCCTGTACCCGTTATTAAACGTTTATATCCGATTATAAACGTTTGTAAACGCTTATAATAAGAACCCTTCGAAGCAGGCCATCGCAGGATATATTACCATTTCTTCCCGTACATTTAAACATGACTGCACCCGGCGCTTTTTTCCAGAAACTGATAACGGCTATGGACTCCATGGCTTTGGAACGGACACTCGACAAAGGAGAACTGTTATTAAGAGAAGGCGAAACAGAGCAGCACCTCTACTATATCTGCTCCGGCGCCATCAGGGTCTGTTATCTTACAGACATGGAAGAGCTGACCATCCGTTTCGGGTACAAAGGGTCATTCATCAATTCGCTTTCCTCGTTTTTGAAAAACGAACCTTCCGAGTTCTATATCGAGGCAATACGCAAAACGGAAATAAAAGCAATACCCAAAGCCGATATAATGGAACTGGCGCACCGCGACCAGCAATCACTGGCTGAATATACCCGCCTGATAGAATTTCTCGTAACGCAACAGATAGACCGCGAAATAGACCTGCTGATATCATCCCCCTCCGAAAGGCTCAACAGGGTATTGCAGCGCAGCCCCGATGTATTCCAGCACATCCCCTTAAAATACATCGCCTCTTACCTGCGCATGAAACCCGAAACACTCAGCAGGATACGGCAGGCAAGAGATTAAAAATTCCACAACAGGATTATCCATCATCCGCCTATCTTGCATACAGAATCTGGCTCTCTTTAAACAAACCCCTATGACACTCCGCCAATTTTTTCTGAAAGCAGCTTATCCTCTGCTGATGCTGGCTGGTAAAAAAAGAAAACATATGGATTCTATCCTGTTTGCCCCGGATGGCCGCAAGCCTCCTGTACCGTTCCATTCACTGGTTATGACAGCCAACAACGGGAAAGCCATCCCTTTTGATTCATTCAAAGGAAAAAAAGTACTTATCTGCAATACTGCCAGCGATTGCGGCTACACTGCGCAATATGCCGACCTGGAAAAACTGTACAGGCAATACGCGCGGCAGCTGGTGGTGATCGGGTTTCCCGCCAATGATTTCAAAGGGCAGGAGCCATTGGATGATGCCGGTATTGCACAATTCTGCCAGCGCAATTTTGGGGTGAGCTTCCTGCTGTCACAAAAATCACAGGTGGTACACGGAGCTTCGCAGCACCCCGTATTTAACTGGTTAACGAACCCGGCAAAGAACGGCTGGTGCAAACAGGAGCCCACATGGAACTTCTGCAAATACCTTATTAACGAAGAAGGATTATTACAGGCTTTCTTCGTCCAGAACATTTCCCCGCTCGACAAACAACTTACCGACATGCTGTAGCTTCCGCAGCAACCCTCATTCATCAATCCACCATGACCATCCATTGCTTCCAGCACGTAGGTTTTGAAACACCCGGCACCATCCTGGAATGGGTGCAGGCCAACGGTCACGGTATTACCTATACCCGTTTTTTTGAAACGGAATACATATTACCTGGAACGGGTTCTTTCGATTGCCTGCTGATCATGGGGGGCTATATGAATGTGAATGAAGAAGACCTGCATCCCTGGCTTGAAAAAGAAAA
>DASVLZ010000375.1:0-4207 GCA_036384615.1 Sediminibacterium sp. | reverse complement strand
GGAGGATGGATGCCTTTGCATATAGGAAGCTGGGATGGGTTTAACCGGATCATGGATTATATTCCGTCTTCCGTATGGTTTCTCGGAAAAACATTTGTGCTGATCTTTTTGATCATGTGGTTCCGCTGGACTTTTCCCAGGCTCCGGGTGGATCAGTTGCTGGAGCTGGAATGGAAATACCTGTTGCCGATCAGTATGTTCAACCTGCTGCTGGTAACGCTGATCGCGATACTGGGATGGCATTTTTGATTGTTTATGACGATAAAAGAATACATACAGGATGTTGGCAAAGGCGTGGTATCGCTTTTGAAAGGGATGAAGAAGACCGGGTATTATTTCTTTCATCCGAAAGAGATCATCACACAACAATACCCCGATAACCGCAGCAGCCTGAAGCTGGCAGAGCGTTTCCGCGGGGAAGTGGTGATGCCGCATGATGCCAACAATGAACACGCCTGCACGGGCTGTACTGCCTGTGAACTGGCCTGCCCCAACGGCACAATCAAGATCATTACCAAATTTGATATATCGCCGGAAGGCAAAAAAAAGAAAGCGCTGGATACATTCGTATACCACCTGGAATTATGCACCATGTGCAATCTCTGCGTGGAAGCCTGCCCCACGAGTGCGATCCGCATGGCACAGAACTTTGAGCACAGCGTGTTCGACAGGAGCCAGCTCACCAAAAAACTGAACCAGCCAGGTTCCAAAATAAGGGAGGGAGTTGAATAATGAATGCATCGGCCATCATATTCTATATTATAGCAGCCGTGATACTGGTTGCAGGATTGCTTGCGGTAACCTCGCGCAGGCTTTTCCGTTCAGCCATCTGGCTGCTGTTCTCACTGGTAGGCGTTGCCGCATTGTATTTCTGGATGCAGGTAGAATTTGTGGCGGCTGTGCAGGTGATCGTATATGTAGGCGGCATAGTGGTGCTGATCATATTTTCGATCTTTCTTACAGAACAGTCAGGTGCAAAAATGCCCGTACCTCCTGCTGCGCGCAAAATACCCGCGCTGCTGGCAGCGCTATGCGGTATGGTATTGATAGCGCAGATCGCAGGCACATATTTTACGGCCAATCACCCCGATGATGCATTCAGGTTATCGATGAACCAGATCGGTGAACAGATGCTCAGCACCACCGGCTTCGGATTCCTGCTGCCCTTTGAAGCAGTGAGTTTTTTATTGCTGGCAGCCATGGTAGGGTGTATCGTTATTGCCATGAAACCGCGGCAACCACAAACCGAAATTCCCTCATCTCAAACCGGTATCGAATGAACGCCGTACCTGTTGCACATATCATTGTACTGAGTACTGCCTTGTTCTGCATAGGCATGTACGGACTGTTCACCAGGAGGAACATGATCACCATGCTCATGTCGGTGGAGCTGATGCTGAACAGTGTCAATATTAATTTTGTAGCGTTCAATAAATACCTGCATCCGGGCAGGCTGGATGGTATCTTTTTCACCCTTTTCATTATTGCCATAGCGGCTGCGGAAGCGGCTGTGGCCATAGCCATAATCATAAACGTTTACCGCACCCATCGCTCCATTGATGTGGAGGATGTGTCTGACATGAAACATTAGCGCATGACAGGTTATGCATACACCATATGGATTCTCCTGCTGCCGCTGGCAGGTTTTGCACTCATGGGACTGTTTGGCCGCAGATACCTGCGCAATGCTTCGGGCACGGCGGGCACATTGCTGATGCTGGTTACAACAGGCATCTCGCTATTTACAGCATACCAATATTTTTTTATTGACGGAAGCCGGTCGGGCGTTTACCAGAAGATCACTGCATTCAGCTACACATGGCTTCCCTTTGGGGATCATATCTCTATTGATATGGGTATTGTGATCGATCCGCTTTCGGTGATGATGCTGGTGGTGGTGAGTTTTGTATCGCTTATGGTGCATGTATTCAGCCTGGGATATATGAAAGGGGAGAAGCGTTTTTCTGCATATTATGCTTATCTCTCCCTGTTTACTTTTTCCATGCTGGCGCTTGTGCTGGCAGGCAACCTGTTCCAGGTATATATTTTCTGGGAGCTGGTAGGCGTATCGTCCTTCCTGCTGATCGGTTTTTATTACGATAAACCCTCTGCCGTTGCCGCTTCCAAAAAAGCATTTATCATTACACGCTTTGCCGATCTCGGTTTTTTGATCGGCATATTGGTGTTGTCTTTTTATGGTAAAACACTCGATATCCAATCGCTGATCACTGCATTCACTTCAGGCAGTACGCTCGCAGATTCTGGCATTACCACGGGTACGTTCCTGGGTATGTCTGCATTTACATGGGGGCTGCTGCTGGTGTTCATAGGAGGCGCGGGCAAATCTGCCATGTTCCCGCTGCATGTATGGCTGCCCGATGCCATGGAAGGCCCTACACCCGTATCTGCATTAATACATGCAGCCACCATGGTGGTAGCAGGCGTATACCTGGTAGCAAGACTGTTCCCGGTATTTTCGCTCGATCATGCCATGATGCAGGTGATCACATGGGTAGGTACTGTATCGGCCCTGGTTGCTGCCATGATCGCCTGCACGCAAACGGATATCAAACGCGTACTGGCCTATTCCACCATGTCGCAGATAGGGTATATGATGCTGGCATTGGGTACTTCGGGAGAAGACGGGCTGGGGTATATGGCATCGCTGTTTCATTTGTTCACACATGCTTTCTTCAAATCATTATTATTCCTTTGTGCGGGCGCGGTGATCCACCTCGTGCACAGCAACGATATGCGCGATATGGGCGGCTTGCGGAAGCTGATGCCGCTTACGCATATCTGTTTCCTGGTAGCCTGCCTTGCCATCTCCGGCATACCTCCTTTCGCGGGGTTCTTCAGCAAGGAAGAAATATTAACGGCAGCATTTCATTCCAATAAAATAGTGTACGGCATAGCCCTGTTCACTGCAGGGCTTACGGCATTCTATATGTTCCGCCTGTATTTTTCTGTATTCTGGAACAGGCCATCACAGGCAGACCATCACCATGGTGAAGGATCATTGGCCATGAAATTGCCGCTGCTGCTGCTGGCAGTATGCACGCTGTTTACGGGCCTGCTGCCGTTTGCATTCTGGGTAACGGTTGATGGAAAGCCGTCTGAAACGCATGTGGATATAGCATTTTCCATTGTACCGGTTGTATTGAGTATTGCAGCAATCTTATTGGCGATGCGCTGGTACCGTTCAGAAAGCGTGATGCCGGATAAGGCATCCCGCGCATTAGGCGGTATATATCGCGGCGCAGCTGCCAAATTTTATATAGATGATGTATACCTGTTTGTAACAAAGCGTATCATCTTCCCTTTTGTGGGAAGACCGGCGGCATGGATCGACAGGCATATTGTGGATGGCACTATGAACGGGTTGGCATGGATCACGGAAAGATGTTCAGGTGCGCTCAGGTACTGGCAGTCGGGCAGGCTGCAATCCTATGCATTGTATTTCTTCAGCGGGATCATCCTGCTGTCGGTCATATTCATTTATTTATGGAAATAAGCAAAGCATGAACCTTTCACTGCTTGTTATACTGCCTCTTGTAACTGCTCTGGCCGTGTTGTTTGCCAAAGCAAAACAAGCCAGGGTCATTTCGCTGATCGGCTCGGTAGCACAGCTGCTGCTGGCCCTTTTCTTACTATACCGCTACCAGCAGGTAAGGGGCTCAGGCAATACGGAGCCTATGTTATTCCAGACAGATATTACCTGGTATGAAGCATGGCGTATCCATTACCATGTGGGTGTTGATGGTATCTCCATTGCCATGATACTGCTCACCGCGGTAGTAGTGCTGGCAGGCGTACTGGTATCATGGACAACAGACCAGTGGAAAAAAGAATTTCACCTGCTGTTGCTGATGCTGAGCCTGGGAGCGTACGGGTTCTTTATTTCATTAGACCTGTTTACGCTCTTCTTTTTCCTTGAAACAGCAGTCATCCCTAAGTTCATGCTCATCGGTATCTGGGGCAGCGGTAAAAAAGAATACAGTGCCATGAAACTTGCCCTGATGCTGATGGCGGGCTCCGCACTGGTGTTTGTAGGATTGATGGGATTGTATTTCGGTACGGGCAGTTTTGATATGATGGAGATCGCCCGCGCTGGAATATCTTCCGCAAGTCAATCATATATGTTTGCCTTCCTCTTCACAGGCTTCGGCATTTTTGCGGCGCTGTTCCCTTTTCATACCTGGGTGCC
>DASVLZ010000374.1:0-3143 GCA_036384615.1 Sediminibacterium sp. | reverse complement strand
GACCGGGCTGCAGATCGAGATCATCAGCGGCGACCTCGAAGCATCTATCATCTATGAGAACCATATTGCCGAAAATATGGACACCGACCACAGCTACCTCTATATTGATGTAGGCGGCGGCAGTACGGAACTCACTTTTTTTGCCGATGGCAAACTGGCGTTCAAGGAATCTTTCAACATAGGCACCATACGCCTGCTGAAAGATATGGTGAATGAAAACAGGTGGAATGAAATGAAGGAATTCATCAAGGCAAAGACCAAAGGCTATAAGAAGATCATTGCGATAGGCACCGGCGGCAACATCAATAAAATATTTTCCCTCAGCAAAAGAAAGGATGGCAAACCGCTTTCCTTCGAGTTGCTGAAAGACTATTATAAAGAACTGTCAGGCTTCTCCCTCGAAGACCGCATGAACCTCTACAAACTCCGCGAAGACCGCGCCGATGTGATCGTACCCGCCCTCCAGATCTACATCAACACCATGCGCTGGGCCGATGCCGATGAAATCTATGTACCCAAGATAGGGCTGGCAGATGGGCTGGTGCAGCATTTGTATGGGGAACTGCAGAAAGGAATGATTTCCTGATTGCAAATTGCAAATTGCAGATGGCAGATTTAGAACAGGGGAAATTTATTGATTACTTACGTAGAAATACCTGATTTCTGTATAGAATGATGATGGACATTGGGGGTTGAAATACATACATGATGCTTACACCCAAAATGCTTCAGGAAAGGACACGTTTGTTTGCCATTTCTATTTTCAGGTTGATTGACAGTTTGCCGCGGAGGAAAAGCAGTCACATTATCGGTAACCAGTTGGGCCGTTGCGCCAGTTCGGTTGCTGCCAACTATAGGGCCGCCTGCAGGGCAAGAAGCCATGCCGAGTTCGCTTATAAATTAGGGATCGTGGAAGAAGAAGCGGACGAAAGCGTCTTCTGGCTCAATATGATCTCAGAAACAACATGTATCGAATCCGAAAAAATAGCACCTTTGTTCAGAGAAGCCAATGAATTAACAGCCATATTCACTTCCGCTCACAAAACAGCTAAAACCAATAAATCCAAATAATCCTAAATCTGCAATTTCCAATCTGCAATTTCCAATCTGCAATCTGCAATAACCAATAACTATGTCCCTTCCAAAAAAAATAACCACCCTCACCCTCGCCAAAATGAAAACAGCGGGGGAAAAGATCTCGATGATCACTGCGTATGATTTTTCGTTTGCGAAGTTGTTTGATATGGCGGGGGTCGATGTGGTGCTGGTGGGCGACAGCGCGAGCAATGTAATGGCAGGACATGAGACCACGGTGCCTATTACGCTGGAGCAGATGATCTATCACGGACAATGTGTGGTAAGGGGTGTGAACCGAAGCCTGGTGGTGGTGGATCTTCCTTTCGGGTCTTACCAGTCCAACTCTGATATTGCGCTCGCATCGGCCATACGCATCATGAAAGAAACAGGCGCCCATGCCATTAAGCTGGAAGGCGGCGAAGAAGTGGTGGACAGTATCCGGCGCATTGTATCCGCAGGCATACCTGTGATGGGGCACCTGGGATTAACACCGCAGTCCATCTACAAATTCGGCACCTATACTGTAAGGGCAAAAGATACAGCCGAGGCAGACAAGCTCCGCTCCGATGCACGACTGTTGCAGCAGGCAGGATGTTTTGCCATAGTACTCGAAAAGATCCCCGCGGCACTGGCCGGCGAAGTAAGCCAGGACCTCAGCATCCCCACCATCGGCATAGGGGCAGGCAGCGACTGCGATGGGCAGGTACTGGTGATGCATGATATGCTGGGCATCAACAACGAATTCAAACCGCGGTTCCTCAGGCAGTATGCCAACCTGCAGGAAACCATCACAGGCGCTGTAAAACAGTATATCAGCGATGTGAAAGACAGGCAATTCCCCTCACCCGGGGAATCTTACTGATCTTTCACCGATAAGTGCGCAGGTTTCACCCGGAATCTGGCCCGCATTGCCGGAGGCTGAATAGATTTGGGACACCTGCACTGCATAAGAGAACCTGTTGCCCGGAGCAATTCCGGGAACATGACCGACTTGTGAATGTAACAGACAAAACCTATCTTACTCTTTTAAAGAACCGACAACCCGATACCGTGCTTACCAGCAACCGAAAAGCCGTAACAATCATTGCGCATATTGCAGCCTGGGTATGTTTTTTTTCACTCCCTTACCTGGTATTCTTTCCGCGGCTGAGGGATTTTTATATCAGCAACCACCAGCTTACAGCCATTATCTGCAACAACATATTCCTGGTCTTTTTTTATTATCTCAATACACAGGTACTTATCCCCCGTTTCCTCGTACGCGAAAAATGGTGGCTGTATGTATTGTCTATAGCTGCTTCCCTCATATTCTTCCTGTATGTACCCAAGCAGATAGCCTCGCTGATCGTAGACCCGGAAGTATTCAATCCCAATAACCGCGAGTTCATCCGCAACCCCGCATTCCAGGGCAAACCCAAGTTCCCGGGTATGATGACAAGACGCACCCGCCCTGTGGCAGACCCTTATAATACATTTTTGTTCCTGCTGGTATTTACGGTAGGCACCTGTGCCTCTATGATACAACGCTGGCTCAGGACAGAGCAGAACAGGAAAGAAACCGAGAATGAAAAACTGAACACGGAACTTTCTTTCCTGAAGCAGCAGGTAAACCCGCATTTCTTTTTCAATACGCTGAACAATATCTATTCACTGGCAGTGGTACGCAGCGAAAAGACCGCGCCGGCAGTAATGAAGCTGTCGTCCATCATGCGTTATATCCTTACAGAAACACAGCACGACCTGGTGCCGCTGCACAACGAGGTGGATTTCATCCATAACTTTATTGAATTGCAGCAGGTGCGGTTGACCGATAAAGTGCATGTAAGCTTTTCAGCAAAATGCGAGGATGATACCCTGCTGATCGCCCCGCTCCTGTTCATACCTTTCGTGGAGAATGCATTCAAATACGGGGTAAGCACCAAGGATGCCTCGCAGATACAGTTCCATATCCGCACAGAAGGCCATAAAGTGATCTTTACTTCATCCAACTATATTGTCGCTACCAACAACAGCCTGCTTGCCAATACGGGCATTGGCATCAATAATGTGAAACGCAGGCTGGAGCT
>DASVLZ010000373.1:0-7101 GCA_036384615.1 Sediminibacterium sp. | reverse complement strand
ATGGAACAATGTGCGCGACAGGCTGCCCAGTCCGTATACCGTGGTAGATGCGCTGCAGTGGATCGCGCATGTGAACCAGCAGGAACCCATAGTGCATTTTGCCATCGTATACCAGGGGCGCGTTGCGGGTAGCATTGGCTGTATGCTTAAAGAAGATATATCGCGCAGGAGCGTGGAGATAGGCTACCTGGTAGGAGAAATGTTCTGGGGAAAAGGCATTGCCACCGAAGCGGTAAAACGCTTATTGCAGTTCATAGAACAGAAGCTGGATATGGTAAGGGTGTTTGCCCATGTATTTGAACATAATACCGCATCCATGAAAGTGCTTAGGAAGAATGATTTCTACCTGGAATCCATACAACGGAAAGCTGTTGTAAAGAATAACCAGGTGATGGATGATTATGTTTGGGTAAAATTATTGGCCTGATGCCTGGCACTTGTTTTTCAGAGAAAGAACGGATCATTATTCGATAACCATTCAACACAAACAATATGCGTTGGCTTGGAAGAAGGGAAAGCAGTAATGTAGATGACCGCCGCGGTATAGGCGGTGGCGGATTGATTGCCGGCGGAGGTATCGGCGCGGTAGTCATTGGCATCCTGTACCTTTTACTGGGAGGCAATCCCTCGGATCTCCCGGTGCAAAACCTGCAGCCCGGTAGCCAGACCGCGGCGCCAAGGAGTGCGGAAGAAGAAAAGTTGGCGTCTTTTTCAAAAGTAGTGCTGGCAGATACGGAAGATGTGTGGGACCAGGTATTCAAAGAAAACGGATCGCAATACACACCGCCTACCATGGTGCTGTTTACAGACCAGACCCGCTCAGGATGCGGGTTTTCGAGCGCGGCAACAGGCCCGTTCTACTGCCCGTCTGATGAACAGGTATACCTCGACCTTTCTTTTTTCAATGAACTCTCAGAACGGTTCAAGGCCCCTGGCGAGTTTGCCATGGCCTATGTAATTGCGCACGAGGTAGGTCATCATATCCAAAAGCTCACCGGCACATTTGATGCAATGGAAAGGCAGAGAGGTCAACTCAGCGAAAAAGAATACAACCGGCTTTCTGTAAAAGTGGAACTTCAGGCCGATTTCTATGCCGGCGTATGGGCCAACCGTGCGCAGAAAATGAAACAGATACTCGAGGAGGGCGATATTGCTTCTGCACTCAACGCAGCGAATGCCATTGGAGATGACAGGCTGCAGATGCAAAGCCAGGGATACGTAGTGCCGGATGCATTTACACACGGCACATCGCAACAAAGGATGTACTGGTTTAAAAAAGGATTTGAAACCGGCGATATGCGCCAGGGCAACACGTTTACAGAGAACAGGTAGGCATTGCAACCTGTTCAACCATTATCATACCCAAACCTGCTGCTGTATGCGAACCATTATTTTCACTTTTGCTATTCTTTTATCGGCAACTCTCTCCTTTGCACAGGATACCATTACCGTGCAGGACCTGCGTTCCGCCGCGCGTGTGCTGGATCTCTCTTTTACAGAGAAGGAAACAGATACTATGTACGATGGAGTAAAAGAGAACCTGGCGAATTACCGCCTCATGCATAAACAATCGCTCAACAATAATGTTCCGATGAGCCTCTGGCAGAACCCGGTATTGCCCGGCATGCAGTTCGATACCAGGCAGGAGCCGATAAAATGGGTGTACCCCAAAATCGTTCTGCCGCAGAACAGGAATGAACTGGCTTATTATAACATCTTGCAGCTGGCATCCCTGCTGAAGAACAGGAAGATCAGCTCCGAAGAGCTGACGCGTTTTTTTATTGACCGCATCAAAAAATTCGGCGATAGCCTGCACTGCGTGATATCCATTACCGAAGACATAGCCCTGCGCCAGGCAAGACAGGCAGATGCAGAGATAGCAGCAGGAAAATACCGGGGGCCGCTTCATGGTATCCCTTACGGACTCAAAGACCTGTTTGCCGTAAAAGGAACCAAGACCACCTGGGGTGCCGCGCCTTATAAAGACCAGGTAATAGAAGAAGATGCATTCGTATACCAGAAGCTGGAAGAAGCCGGGGCAGTGCTCGTGGCGAAATTTACACTGGGTGCGCTGGCCATGGGAGATTACTGGTTTGGGGGTCGCACACGCAATCCCTGGAATACCAAAACGGGATCTTCGGGATCATCCGCAGGTTCCGCATCGGCTACGGTTGCAGGACTGGTGCCTTTTGCTATTGGTACGGAAACCTGGGGTTCCATCGTATCACCGTCATCCACCTGCGGCGCCACGGGGTTGCGGCCTACATTCGGGAGCATCAGCAGAACCGGTGCTATGACGCTCAGCTGGAGCCTTGATAAGATCGGCCCACTCTGCCGCAGTGCGGAAGATGCCGCCGTTGTATTCAGCAGCATACATGGAACAGATGGGAATGATGTTAGTGCAGTGAATATGCCATTCAATTACCGCCCGGTACCGGTGAAAAAATTAAGAGTGGCCTATGCAAAGAATTATTTCGACAGAATCACAGACACATCTCGCAGTGAATGGAAGGTGCTGGATACTTACCGGCGCATGGGTGCAGAACTTATTCCCATGGTGTTTCCCGACAGCGGGGTGTATACATTCAATATCATGGATATCGTGATCAGCGCGGAATGTGCCGCGGCATTTGATGAGTTTACAAGGAATAATATCGATGACCAGATGACCCGCCAGGAAAAATATGACTGGCCCAACAGCTTCAGGGTATCGAGGCTGATGCCGGCCGTTGAATACATCAACGCCAACCGCCACCGTTACCTGTTGATGCAGAAAGTGAATGCGGCGATAAAAGATATTGATGTGCTCATCTGCCCAACACGGGGCAGCGGTAACCAGGGAGCTATTACCAACCTTACCGGCCATCCCGTGGTGTGTATGCCTACCGGCTTCGACAAGCGCTCGGGCCTGCCCACCAGTATTACACTTATCGGTAAACTATATGGCGAAGCCGCATTGCTCGCTGCCGCAAAAGCCTACCAGGATGCCACCGGCTGGGATGAAATGCATCCTTCGAAGTTCCGGTAAACAACTCATCCGGCCAGGTGAAATCCGGGTAGGTTACGCTTATGTTATTACAGATGTTGCGCAAATAAATAATGATGGGATTTCACCCAACCTCTGATCGAATTACATAATTTTATCGGCAGACACTGTGCAGTTATCATTAATGCAATACTCATGAAGAAGATCATAACTCTCCTGTTATGCGTGGCAGGTTCCGGGGTGTCGATGTCGCAGGACCTTTCGCTGTTCCAGAAAAAAATGTTTATCCGTGGCAACGATACCTTGAAGTACCGGATACTGTATCCTGCCAAATACAAAAAGGGAAGAACGTACCCCATGATCCTTTTCCTGCATGGTGCCGGCGAGAGAGGGAATGATAATGAATCGCAGCTGCTGCATGTCGGTAAGCTGTTTGTACGGCCCGATATCAGGAAAAATTTTCCTGCCATCGTAATATTTCCGCAATGCCCGAAAAACAGTTACTGGGCCAGGGCCCAGCATACTGCCAATACTCCAGACTGGGTATTTACTCCCGAAGAGCCGCCAACCACTCCGCAGTTGCTGGTGAAGATGCTTACAGACAGCCTTGCGGAAAACCATATCGTAAACAGCAGCCGCATATACATTGGCGGTCTGTCTATGGGAGGCATGGGCACGTATGAAATGCTGGGAAGGTATCCCGGTTATTTCAAAGCGGCATTTCCTATATGCGGGGCCTGCAATATTTCCTGGTTCCTCAGCAATGCACAGCATACGCCTATGTGGATGTTTCATGGAGCCAAGGATGATGTGGTATCGCCGCAGCCGGACAGGGAACTGTTCAAGGCGCTTATGACAAGGGAAACGCCTTATGTGATCTATACAGAATATCCCAATGCCAATCATAACAGCTGGGATTCTGCCCTTGCTGAACCCAAGTTGCTGCCCTGGTTATTTTCAGACAGAAAACGGAGAACAAATTGAGAAAGGCCCTTCTGTATTTTGCCATTGTAACTGCAGCTGCATGCTCCGCCACCTATCATACAACAAAGTCTGCGGCAGCCGTTTCACAGCTCAGGTTATTGAGCCAGTATGAAGTGCCGCACAACCTTTCTTTCCGTTCAACAACGGTTGGCGGGTTATCGGGCATAGATTACGACAGGGCTAATGACCTGTATTATATGATCTGTGACGACAGGTCGGCCATCAATCCCGCCAGGTACTATGCAGCCAGGGTTATATTCAATGGAAAAACGATAGATAGTGTCGTATTTACAAATGTGGTTACGCTGCAGCAGCGCGATGGCGCAAGCTATCCCGGCAGAAAGCAGAACCCGGCACGTACTCCCGATCCTGAAGCCATGCGCTATAACCCCAGGGCAAAACAGATGGTATGGTCGAGTGAAGGGGAAAGGATCATACAGGCAAAAGACACCGTGATAGCAGACCCGTCTATCAACATCATATCTATGGATGGCCGGTTTATTGACAGCTTCCCGATAGCGGCCAATATGCATATGCATACCACGGAAAAAGGGCCGCGGCAGAATGGTGTGCTGGAAGGAATGAGTTTTGCGGATGATTACCGTACACTGTATGTAAATGTGGAGGAGCCTTTGTATGAAGACGGCCCGAGAGCAGAAACAACACCCAACGATGCGTGGATACGTATTTACCGGTTTGATGTAGCCACTAAAAAAAATACGGCCCAATATGCTTACCGGTTGGATCCCGTGGCATATCCGCCCATTACTCCCGGCGCGTTTAAAGTGAATGGCGTTCCTGATATACTCTGGCTTGAAGGAAATAAGATGATCGTGATGGAACGGTCCTTTTCCACAGGCCGCCTCGCCTGCACCATAAAACTGTTTCTGACAGATCTGAACCAGGCAGAAAATATCATCGGTAATCCTTCGCTCAAACAAACCCCGCCGGCAAAACCCCTGCGAAAAAAACTATTGCTGAACCTGGATTCACTGAACATGTATATAGACAATGTAGAAGGAATGACGCTGGGACCCGTGTTACCCAATGGGCACCAGACCTTGGTACTGGTGGCCGACAATAATTTTTCGGCAATGGAAAAAACGCAGTTCTTGATTTTTGAGATCATACCATGAAAATATCCGGACCCTTTTTTGCAATGCTGCTGTTTGTGGCCTGTACACATAGCAGGGATACGGTTACTCCGCATATAGAAATACAAACATCCAAAGGAGATATTGAACTGGAGTTATATGCTGATAAAGCACCTGAAACGGTAGCGGCGTTTCTCTCTTATATTGATTCCGGTTTTTATGATAATGCCAGCTTTTACCGGGTACTGAATGATGAGAACCAGCCATCCAATGCACCCAAAACGGAGCTGATACAGGGCGGCATCTGGAAAACGAACCAGAAAACAGCAGCGCGGCTGCCCGGCATACCGCATGAGAGTACCAAATTGACAAAGCTGCATCACGGAGACGGCACCATCTCGCTTGCCAGGCTGGAGCCGGGAACCGCCACCACCGAATTTTTTATTTGCCTCGATGACCAGCCCGGCCTCGATTACGGCGGCGAGAACATTTCCGATGGCCAGGGATATGCAGCATTCGGCAAAGTGGTAAAAGGCATGGATATAGTCAGGAAGATCTATCGCCAGAACGAAAACGACCAGTATTTCGACCCGCCTGTAGCTATCTACAAGATCACCCGCCAATGATCAATGATCGCGGATGCCGCGGGTTTATGATCTTATTGCACAGATTTGTTAAAGCTTTGCGCTATCAGCGACCATTTTAGCACCCCGTTATGATACAACGGCACATACATTGCGTCTAACAGGAAAAACACTTGAATATGAAAAGCATACAAAGAATGTTTGGAGTATTGGGTGTTGTGCTCGGTATATTTGTCTTAACCGGCTGCGGAAGCACGGCCTATATACAAAAAGACAACACCTACAACTTCAGTAAGATCAGGTCTTATGCATGGGTTAATGGTACGCAAAAGACTAAGGAAAGCAAGACATCGCGTGCAAAAACCAATGATCTGGTTGACAGGAAAATACGTCAGAAGATCGATGAGAACCTGCAGGCAGGCGGATGGGTGGTGAATACCCGTAAGCCCGATGTATTGCTGGTATACGATGTAGATGTGCAGCGCGAGAACAGGAACGTGAGCAATCCCGTGTATTCTTCACCTATGACAAGGTGGTTCTATAGCCCCTGGGGAAGACGGTTTGTACCGGTATACTATCCTTCTCAGTTCATCGGGTATGATAATGCTACCGAATCCGTGCGCGAGGGTACGCTTACACTCACCATGATGGATGCCAATACCGACAAGACCATCTGGCAGGGCTGGACTACGACTGAAATGAACAGCAGGAACCTTACAGACCGCGAAATTGCGGGTACTGTAAAAAAGATCCTGAAAAAACTGGAAAAGTAAACCCTGTTTTAAGACCTTTATCCGATAAGGCTGCCCGCATTTTGCAGGCGGCCTTATTTATTGAAACAGGCATCGGGAGCCAGACCGGTTTTTTATAAGGATGTTATCGTTCATCCAAAATAATATCTGCTAAAACAAACCTGTTGACTCGAGCCTACTTATTAATTTCGTATCTGAAAAGCAAGCGGACATGCCATTTCATCTTCAATCCCATTATTCCCCTTCGGGTGATCAGCCATCGGCCATACAGCAATTGACGGAAGGCATACAGAGCGGCGAACAGTTTCAGACATTACTGGGTGTTACCGGGTCGGGAAAGACGTTTACCATGGCCAACGTGATCCGCAATGTACAACGGCCCACCCTTGTGCTCACGCATAACAAAACGCTGGTGGCGCAACTGTACGGCGAGTTCAGGCAGTTCTTTCCGGATAATGC
Organism: Sediminibacterium sp.; assembly: GCA_036384615.1. Lineage (GTDB taxonomy): Bacteria > Bacteroidota > Bacteroidia > Chitinophagales > Chitinophagaceae > Sediminibacterium. The sequence continues at coordinate 242 of DASVLZ010000373.1, read as the reverse complement.
CGTAGGCTATTTTGTAAGCTATTATGACTATTACCAGCCCGAGGCATATATGCCGGTGAGTGATGTGTATATAGAAAAGGACCTCAGCATCAATGAAGAGCTGGACAAACTACGTTTGCAGGCTACATCGCAATTGCTGAGCGGCAGGCGCGATATTATCATCGTGGCGAGTGTGAGCTGCATTTATGGTATGGGGAACCCTTCAGAGTATGAAAATGGTATTGTAAGAATACAGAAAGGAC
>DASVLZ010000372.1:0-6518 GCA_036384615.1 Sediminibacterium sp. | reverse complement strand
AACAGGCTTGGCAGATCACCAGGAAATACTTAACCAAATCGTTGAACGAGCAAAAAAATGAAAACACACATTATATTATCAATAGGGTTGCTTTTCCTATGTTGTTTTTTCGCATGCAAAAAAGACGATGAATCTCCTTGTGCATTGGGGTCTTGTACCATACAAAAACCGCCCGGCACATACGATTATCCGATAAAACCCGGGACACCGCAATGGGCATTTTTCTCCTCGCAACAGGAAAAACTGGATGCCGTGCAGATCCCGCAGAGTGTACTGCAGGGAATGACTACACAGGCTTTACTGCAGACCTGTATGGATTGTCCTGTATTAGTGGATATCCCGCTCAATATTGGTGCCAATGTGCCTGGCATTACCCACTATTATATGACGAATTTTTCGGGGTTGATAGCGCTTTCGAAAAGAAATGATGCAGGCTTAGTGATGTTATCCAGGTACCAGGCAATTAATCCCGCCTGTATTGTTTGCAGGGATAACGATCTTGAAAAAGGAGAGTTCAGTTTAGGGCTTAGCACATTTGAAGTGATCTTTGGGCACGATAGTATTATTCGCACATTGTCTCTTTCACAAAAAAAAGAGACAGTAAGAGAATCCCTGCGCAAATACGAGATAAAGGATAGCATGCTGGTATCCGGATATTATACAGAGTATGAGTTGGCAACCTGTGTGTACCTTATGTCAAAAATCATGATGGCTGAAGGATATCCGCCCTTCATGCAGTTGTATAGTCCGGATCCCCACGTGCAACTCTTCGTCCAGAAATTATCGTTGCCCTTTGACAAGAAAATGTTTCAAGACATCATGAAAATAGCCATTCAATTCTGCACATAAAAACTGGTGTTTTATGAGAAAGATGTGTTTGATTATTATTGTAACGTTGGTGAGTGCTGTTGTAATACATGCGCAGTATTTTCCTTCGATACAGTCATATGGCACAGTTTATTCAAGAAATGGAACAGCCATTGAAGGTATCCATTTTTATCCTTTATCGAATATAGACTATACGAATGCGTTGAATTCTCTTATTAACAGTTATCCATCTGTCACCATTGTAGACTATCCAACGTCGGAATACAATTGTTATAGCTATGCTTTTCATTTATCTGAAGGCAACACCACAAAGGTCTGGATTGATCCTCTGACGACACTATCGACTGCGAATCTGAGCAACTATTGGACCGATGGTAGTTTTGTTCAAGTCTGCGATGAAGCAGATGCTGATAAGGCAGTTTATTACAATGGTGACCATGCAGCAGTTACTCATTCGTCTATCAGCGGCTATTATGAGTCAAAATGGGGGGGCCAATTGCCGTGTGTTGCATACTCCTACAGATGTTCCGTATAATGACCCAACCAGTAGAAATTATTATGCTTCCACAAGGATATCTGGTGATACAAAATCATTTTGTAGTGGAACGCGTACATTCAATGTAAAGAATATTACCGGCGCCACTTATAGCTGGTCAGTGAGTAGTGGATTGACTGTGATTGGATCGGATACTAGTAGTACCGTCACAGTACAGGCAAGTGGAACTGCTGTTCCGAGATGGATACAGGTGAGCATCTCAACTCCTTGCAGCGCAGGTTCGGCCGTGTCAACATTAAGTTTTGGTTACGATGTTCCTGTAATTAACTTATTTCCTTACGAAACATTTTTACCGAGCGAATCGGTTAATAGTCTTACGTATAATAACGTTTGTGCGCTGGCTACTGCGAATATTTATTTAGATGTTCCTGATGCTAATGCCGTTACATGGTCAAAATATACTACCCCGCTCAATGTCAACTGGACACAGTATGGTAATGACCTTAATTTCTACTTCTTTGCAGCCTCACAAACGGCTACATTCCAAGTTACCGCTACCAATAGTTGCGGGTCATCCACAGAATATTTTGCTTTCAATTCTACAGATTGCAGCGGTGACGATGATCCTTGTGATAGCGAAACGTTCAGCGTTTCTCCTAATCCTGCTTCGAATAATATTGTTGTGATAATAAATTCACCACCACCATGTGATGAACTTTCCTATAGCAATAATATTGTTTATAATATGTCAACAGGTAAAACGAAATTGACAGATATAAGTAACTCTAAAAAAACAAAAAACCTTACATCTCTTAAAATCGGTATTCAAAGCATTCTTATTCACGATGTATTGGGTAAGCTATATAAGACCCTGAAGTATTCAGATGCGAAGCAGGCTACTGTAAGTGTTGGTGATTTACCTAATGGTATTTATATAATGTCAATTACAGGGAGGAAAAAGACAATACAGCATAAAATTATTGTGCGACATTGATGTTCATACTGGATTAAATTGATATCTGGATGATTAACAAAGCACCTATTGCTTTATTAATCTTAGCTGCTATTTTTACAACAAAAATGCCAGTAGATGTTGACAAATACCGCCTGATCGTTGCGGAACTGAAAGAGAAGCATGTTCAACTGGTTGCCGTAAGCAAGACCAAACCGGTGGAAGATATACAGGCCCTGTATGATCTTGGGCAGCGTGATTTCGGGGAGAATTACGTACAGGAACTGGCTGAGAAAGAAGCCCTGCTGCCGAAAGATATCCGCTGGCACAGCATAGGCCACCTGCAGACCAATAAAGTAAAATACATTGCCCCCTTTGTACACCTGGTACATGGTGTAGACAGCTGGAAACTCCTGAAAGAGATCAACAAACAGGGCGACAAATACAACCGTGTGATCGACTGCCTGCTGCAGGTGCATATTGCACAGGAAGAAACCAAGTTCGGCATGGATGCAAACGAGGTAGCGGAAGTGCTGGCCAAGAGCCATGAACTTACCTGCATACGTTTGCGTGGTATGATGGGCATGGCTTCATTCACGCTGAACGAAGAAAAAGTGCGCAACGAATTCCGCTACCTGAAAAAACTTTACGATTCCTGCACAGTCTCCATGCCCGACCCAACACACTGGAACATCCTCAGCATGGGCATGAGCGGCGACTACACTACTGCCATAGAAGAAGGCAGCAATATGGTGAGGGTGGGGAGTTTGTTGTTTGGGGTGAGAGAGGTTGGGTGAGGTTGATTGGGAAATTTTGGAATTGGGAAATTGTCATTCATGGCAGTATTTTATTCCAAAACAAATTTCCCAATTTCCCAATTCCAAAATTTCCCAATTCTCTATTTCAACGTTTCCCCCAGCCACCCAAAAAACTCCCTTTGCCATACCAGTGCATTTTGCTGGGATAACACCCAGTGGTTTTCATCGGGCAGGTAGAGTAAGCGGCTTTTGATGCCTTTGAGCTGGGCGGCCTGGAATGCCTGTTGTCCCTGCTCAACAGGTACACGGTAATCGCGGCCTCCCTGGATGATCATGATGGGCGTATTCCATTTTTCCACGAAGTTGCTGGGCGACTGGCCGAAAGAGCGTTGTGCCGCAGCATTGTTCTTATCCCAGTAATTACCGCCTTTTTCCCAGTTCTCAAAGAACAGTTCATCCGTAGTACCATACATACTGCGGAAATCGAAGATGCCATCATGGGCAATAAATGTTTTGAACCTGCCCTCGTGCATCCCTGCCAGTGCATATACGGAATACCCGCCAAAGCTGGCACCTATGCATCCCAGCCTGTTTTTGTCAACATAAGGCTCTTTGGAAACATTGTCTATGGCACTGAGATAATCCTTCATCACCTGTCCGCCCCAGTCCTTGCTTACCTGTTCATTCCATGCCGTACCAAAACCCGGCATGCCACGGCGTGCCGGCGCTACAATGATATATCCCTGTGATGCCATCAGCTGAAAATTCCAGCGAAATGAATAGGATTGTGTCAGGGGCGATTGAGGGCCACCCTGGCAATACAGGAGGGTGGGATATTTTTTTGCTGGATCGAAACCGGGCGGGTAGATCACCCATACCAGCATTTTTTTGTTGTCGGTAGTGGTCACAAACTTCCTTTCCGTTTTACACATGCCCAGCTTTGCGTATGCCGTATCATTGATATGGGTAAGCTGTGTAAGCTTGCCATTGGCGGGAGACAGTTTAAAGATTTCGGAAGCATGGTTCATATCATTCCTCGCTACATACAACGCTTCTCCATCCTGCCCGATAATACTGCTTACATCAAAATCACCAGTGGTTACCTGTGTAATTACGGGTGTGGCTTTTGATATAAGGGGATTGGTTACTTTGAATAACTGGAGTGTACCATTGATCGGTGCAATGAAATAGACCAGTTCACCATTATCGCTCCATACATAACTTTCCACGTGGATATCATCCCGCTGGGCAGTCAGGTTGGTTTTTGTTTTGCCATCGCTGATCACGATATCCTGTTTGTCGGATTCGTAACCATCGCGTTTCATCTGCATCCAGGCCAGTACACCGGCTTTGTTGAAGGACGGGCTTACATCATATCCCTTGTTATCTTCAGTAAGGTTCCTGGTAGTCCGGGTTTCTACATTGTACTCAAAAAGATCCGTGTTGGTGCTTACGGCATAGTCGGTGCCGAATTTCTTTTTGGCTACATACACCACGCGTTTGCTGTCGGGACTCCAGGTAATGTCTTCATCGCCGCCAAAAGGTTTCTGCGGGCAGTCATACGGTTCATTCGCCATAATATCTATAGCGGGGGCCTGTTTGCCGTTTACCAGCTGCGATACATATACGTGCGAGAACTTTCCGTCTTCCCAGGTATCCCAATGCCGGTAGTTAAGTGAATTGTATACATATACATTGGCTTTGGGCAGGTCGGGGTATATCTCCGCGCCCGTTACCTTCATCACCGGTGTTTCCTGGGTAAAAACAATGTATTTGCCATTGGCAGAAACCATCCTGTCGGTCATTACGCTGTCCATGGGTTGTTTGAGCTCCATCGATTCGCCGCCGCTGGTGGCTATCACGTAAGTTTTCCGGTTGATCCTGTTCTCGGAAAGGCTGGGTATACCCACGGAATATACCAGCGATTGTTTGTCTTTGCTGATACCGATACCGCTTACCCGTCCTAACTGCCACAGTTTTTCTGGTGTCAGCTTCTGTTGTGCATCCGCAGCCAGGAAACATATCCCCGCCATCGTACAAAAGAAAAATCTTTTCATGTCAGAATAAAAATTAGTGAATGATCTGGATAGGATTTTTGCCCGTAGAAGGGAATGCTAAGATATGGGAATATTGAACAGGTGAGCCAGGAACAGATGAACAAGGATCGGATTTGTTTTTCAATCCTTGCTCATCTGTTCCTTGTTCCTTGTTCATCTGTTCCCATGACCAGTTGCGTAAACGCCCTTACCCCTGCATCCAGCCGGCTGTCATCTATCCGGAAATCGGGCGTGTGGTGGGCGGGCGCCTGTTCTTCGGTGAACAGGGGGCTGCGTGCACCGAGGTAAAAGAAAAATGCAGGCGCCTTCGTTCCGTAAAATGAAAAATCCTTGGCGCCGGTTACCCAGTGGTAAGGTACTACGTTCTCTTTGCCGAGGGGATGCTGTAATACAGGCAGTGATTGCTCTACCAGTTTCGGGTCGTTATAGGTAACGAGTGTTTTGGTATCAATGGTTACTTCGGCGGTGGCGCCATAGGATGCCGCAATGCTTTGTACGGTTTTCCTGATGCGCTCATGTACCTCTTTCTGCATTTTACTGTCGAGTGTGCGTATGGTGCCTTCCATTTCTGCTTCTTCCGGTATGATATTGGGCCGCACGCCTGCATGTATCTTGCCTACTGTAATGATCACCGGCGCCCTGGTCAGGTCCATCTGCCTGCTTACAATGGTCTGCAGGTTTTGTATGATGGCGGAACTGACCACTATAGGGTCAACACTTTTCCAGGGTTCCGCGCCATGGCTCTGCCTGCCTTTTACCTTAATGGTAAACCAGTCGGATGAGGCCATGAATGCTTCCGGTTTATAATATACTTTGCCCGGGTCTCCGAAAGCTTCTATATGGATGCCGAACACTGCATCCACTTTCGGGTTGTCGAGCGCGCCTTCTTTGATCATGAGCGGGGCGCCGCCTTCTTCCTTGCCGGGAGGGCCTTCTTCCGCAGGCTGGAAAAGAAAGACAACCGTACCGGGCACTTCCTCTTTCATTTCCGACAACACTTTTGCAGTACCCAGCAGCATGGCAATATGTGCATCGTGCCCGCAGGCATGCATTACGCCTACCTGCTGTCCATTGTATTCCGCAGTGGCCTTGGAGCGGTAAGGCAGGTCGTTGCGTTCCGTTACCAGCAGCCCGTCAATATCCGCGCGCAGCGCGATCACTTTCCCCGGTTTGCCACCCTTTAATACCCCCACAACACCTGTGCCGGCCACTGTGCGGGTTGCGATCCCCATTTCATTCAGCAGCGAAGCGATCTTTTTGCCGGTATTGTATTCCCTGTTCGATAATTCAGGGTACTGATGAAAATACCTTCTCCATTCAATCACCTGTGGTGTGATCTTTTTTACCTGTTGTTCATACCCCGCAGGCAATACCTGTGCACCTGATGCCAGCGCTATTATCAACGGGAGTGTGGTAATCAGTTTTTT
>DASVLZ010000371.1:0-5839 GCA_036384615.1 Sediminibacterium sp. | reverse complement strand
AAGGTTGGCATTGTTCTCCTTCAGTGTTGAGCGGTTCAGTGTAATGGCCGCTTCCGGTTTTCCCAGCTTCGGCGTTTTGGATACCAGGTTCACCATACCCGCAATGGCGCCACCTCCGTACAGGGTAGAGCTGGCGCCTTTTACCAGTTCTATCTGTTGCAGATCCAGCGGCGGTATCTGTAATATGCTGAAGCTTCCTGCATAACCGCCGAACAAAGGCATGCCATCGCGCAGCACCTGTGTATATTTTCCCTGCAGGCCCTGTATACGCATATCCGCATTACCGGTGGCTGCATTGGTCTGCTGTATTTGTATGCCGGCAATATCGCCGAGCAGGCTGGCAATATTGCCCGGTTTAATACCATTTTCTTCATGTACTTCTTCGGCGCCCAATACTTCTACTTTAGTGGGCAGGTCTTCAATACGGGAATTGGTGCGGGAGGAAGAAACGATCACCACTTCATCCAGCTCATCCTTTTTTTCTTCGAGCACCATATCCACGCGCAGCGTTCCCGATACCGGCACATCCAGCACCGTATCTTTTGAAGCATAGCCCGTAAGTATAAAACTCAACTTCGCTTTACCGGCGGTAACAGCCAGTTGATAAAGCCCATCTTCGGATGTATTCATACCCTTGCCCGTTTCCATCACTTTTACCGATACCCCGGTAAGCGGTTTCCCCGAAGCATCTTTTACCGTTCCGCTGATGGCTTGCGAAAACAGGTATGAAAAGGATGCCGACAGCAGGCAGGTTATCATTAATTTTTTCATAGATTCTTTTTTCATGATCAACAAAATGCCGCGGCTGTGTAGCCGCGGCTTTATCCACTACTGCTTTTCCCCTTTTTCATTAAAAACCACTTCCTTGTTCTTGGTTCCGGAATGGTATTCGATCTCATATTGTACCGGGTGATCACCGGCTTCTACCCGGTACACATGCTGTACCGTGGCACGGGGAAATAACCGGGTAAATGCCCGCTGTACCGCATCGGGTGCGGATGAGATCTCTGTTTCCGTTTCCAGCCATTTGCCGTCGGCAGCAAAGTTTGCCGACATTTTTTGCCCGGACACATGGAAGGAAGCTTCATATTCATTTTTCGATTCTTTCTCCCAAACCACTTTTTCAGCATGTGGAAATTTCCGGCTGAAAGCGCTGGTTACTGCCGCGGGCAATGTTACCTGGGCATAGGATATGTGTATGCATCCTGCCAATAGCAGGATAGCTATGCATCTGTACATAGTCATAGTTATTAATGCAGCATATAGTAGCTGCAGTGATGTAATAGGATAATAAAGAGAACCGGGGTAATGCAAAAGTTATCCCTGAAGCCTGTTAAGACAAGCTGTTGCCGGAAGGCGGGTGGAAGATACCCGGGTAAAATTCGCGCGCCGGGAGTATGGTATTCACTAATGGAATGGCATCCTTCACAACAAAGGCTGTACCCCGGATCATTTCCTGGGCAGGAGATACATATAGTACCCCGGCCTGTATCTGCACGATGGCGCTCGGATTAACAGGATGGTTGCGGGCGGGCGGCGCTGTTTCCTCCTCTTCTTCCGCTGCCCCTGGCAAACCTGAGGCTAGCAGCTTCTCCCCTACAAATTCCAGAAAATCCATATCCGCATCTTTCGCCAGGCAATGGTTATACACTGCACAGATAGATCGCACATCATCATAATTCGCATACGGCATCACCAGCGTTGCGGCCGTAAAAAGAAAAAGTACCAGCGATGCAGTGATTTTTTTCACAGCGAAAAGGTAGGGAATATTCGTTACTCCTTGTTCATCTGTTCAATATTCCCGATGTCTGCCAGCATTTTCTTTGCATTCTGTTCATCGTACCGGAGCCTGGACAGGCGGTTTTCAGGAAGGCTGTTGTAGTATTTTATTTCCTGCTCCAGGCCGGCCTTCAGGGACTGCCTGATCTTGTTGAACAGGGGATGGTATCCTGCATAGTAGGCGGCCTGCAGCATGTAGAACGATACGTTGTTGTGGTCTGCACCGCGGGAAATGATATAGTAAGGGAAGTTTTCCTGCGAGAGCAGGGCATCTGTTCTGGTCAATACTTTTATGGCATCTTCTTTCCTGTTTTTATTGCACAGGTCAATCACCAGGTCGGCAACGGCACGGCGCAGGATGTTCAGTTGCTGCCTGTTCTCTTCATCAAAATACACACCCGGTATTTGCGCGTTGCCGAAACTGAATTTGTTCATGACCACGTTCATCATCCAGTCTGTGTTGGTGTAGGATTGCTTTACGGGCACCAGCCGGTAAGTAAGCCCATCTTTGCGCAGGTAATCGCCAAAGCCAAGCTGGTTGTAAGGCATGGTGAAACAGATAGGTCTCTGCCAGCGGTTGGCGGCTATCACATTCAGGATAGCGAGATCATTCTTAAACAATGTTTTCGCGGGCAGCTGAAAACGCAGCGAGGCCTCCACACTGTCTGTTGCGTTCACTGTTCCGTTCTTCAGTACTGTTGCTTTATCTACCGGTACGGAAACCTTATTCACGGGTAAGATATTATATCCCCTTTCGTCCAGGTTCCTGTCATCGCCCAGGTAGTTCTTCATCAGGTCATAGAGATCGTAATAATTGTTCTGCGGAAACCGGGGTGATGGCTGGTATACTGCAATATTGCGTTTATTCCCCTCTACCTGTTCACGGCTCCAGATCACGTCCACAGGATCGCTCCGGTTTATTTTGTAGCGGAGCTGGTTAATGCACCAGTCGGCGCTGAAGAGTGTGGTGATCACTACGCGCACATCAGGGCGTATGCCCTCTACTTCCTGCGCATACCAGAGCGGGTAGGTATCGTTGTCTGCCATGGAGAAAAGTATGGCATTGGGCGGACAGCTTTCGAGATAACTGCGTGCCACATCACGCGCCAGTTGTTTCCTGCTCCGGTCATGATCATCCCATTCCTGCTGCGCCATCAGTACAGGCACCAGCAACAATAATAACGAGAGCGATACTACCTGCACCTGCCGCTGCCTGATCCGCCGCACCAGCAAGGGGCATGTGCAAACAAGGGTATATACCAATAATATTCCCGCTCCTGCCGCCAATGCACCCGAAGCGCCCAGGCCCGCACTCATGATCAGTACTGACAGCAACCCGCAGGCGATGGCGCCATTGCACAGCATTTTTTTCCATACCATTTTATCCCATGCCGCAGCCTGCTCCACGCAATACAGTACAGATAATCCAATCCATATGGCAAAGGCATAAAAAGAACCCGCATACGCATAATCACGCTCACGCGGCTGCATGCCCGTCTGGTTGATATATATGATGATGGCGAGGCCGGAGCAGTAAAACAGCAGTGTGGTTGCCAAAGCATCTCCCGTATTCTTTCTATACTGGTAAAAGAGGCCTATCAATCCCAATACAAACGGTAGTGCAAACAGGGTGTTGTGCGCTTTGTTATTGCGCAGCACATCGGGCATGGTATCCTGTGGGCCATACAGGGCATTATCAATAAAAGGTATGCCGGTGATCCAGTTGCCGTCGCGCGGGTTGCGTATGAACAATCCCTGCAGGTCATTCTGCCGCCCCGAAAAATTCCACATCAGGTACCGCAGGTACATGTAATAGTTCTGGTAGTTGATGAAGAACGACAGGTTATCCGCAAAACCCGGTCGCAATGCATGCCCGTTATCATCTTTCTCTATATCATAACTGCCATCTTTTGCCCTGCCTGCGCCAAGATAATCGGCATAATAATCCGCATGCATCTGGTCATTATTCATATCCCACATACGCGGAAAAAGCATTTTGTCTTCCGGCGCAAATACATATTTAAAATCCTTGCCGATATCTGTATATCCCTTGCTGCCTTTCTGGTAGCGTGTGGAGGTTTCCCTGTAACCCACCGGGCGGGCGTTGAATTTTTGTCCGTACACAACCGGGAAATCACCATATTGTTCGCGCCCCAGGTATCCTTCGAGGCTGATGGGATTATCTACGTTGAACATATCAATCGCCGTATCTGCATTGCTGCGCATGAGTGTGGTGATATAGGAACTGTATCCCAGTAAAATAAACACCAGGCACCATAATGAAAGCCGCAACAGGCCCCAGCCTTTTTTATTGGCGATGCGCAGCCCCAGCCAGATGCCTGCGCCAAGCAATACAAAGAATACGGCAAAGCCGGAGAAGAAAGGCAGCTGCCAGGTATTCACAAAAAACACATCGAACATGCTGGCGGCTTTGGTAAAATACTGGATCACCCCTGTTTGTACTACCTGTTCCAGCACGCAGCCGATGATGATGAAAATGTACACACCACCATACAATTCTTTTTTTGTTTTACCGACCCTCTCCAGCAGCAACAACAGTCCTATGGCGATGGCAGTACCGAAAAGCATCAACGCTGCCAGTGTGCCGTCTACCGGCAATCCTTCCACAGCAGCTTCCGCACCGGCGCTTATCAATGCGGCAACCAACCCCAGCGCACCGCCTGCTATTACCAGGCGGATGAAATATTTGCGTATGCGCGGATAGTGCAGGGTGCTGCGTTTGCGGAAATACCAGATCATCACAATGGCGGGTATGTTGAGCAGGCAGAGCAGGTGTATGCCTATGGAGAGGCCTATCAGGAAAAAGATAAATACCAGCCACCTGTCGGCATACGGTTCATCGGCCTGTTCTTCCCATTTCAGGATGCTCCAGAAAACAATGGCGCTGAAGAAAGAGCTCATGGCATACACTTCGCCTTCCACGGCGCTGAACCAGAAAGAATCGGTGAAGGTATATGCCAGTGCACCTACAGCACCTGCGCCAACCATGGTTACCAGTTGGGTTTTGGAAAGCTCATTACCGGCAGACCGGCCCCGTAGTATCTTCCTCGCAAAATGGGTGATGCTCCAGAAAAGGAACAGGATGGTGAAGCCACTTGCAAGTGCGCTCATTACATTCACCGCTTTTGCCGCGGTAAGCGGGTTATCACCAAACAAAAGAATGAACAACCTGCCCATCAGTACAAACAATGGCGCTCCGGGCGGGTGGGGTACCTGTATTTTATAACAGGAACTCACAAATTCGCCACAGTCCCAGAAGCTGCCGCCGGCTTCTGCAGTAAGGATATAGGTGGTGCAGGCTATTGCGCAGATGATCCAGCCGCTGATGTTGTTTATCTTTTTGTATGTCATATCAGATTTTTCTTTTGTTAGGGCAAAACACAGCCTGTTCAAAGGATATCCTTTGAAAAAACCTTTTCGTATACCGTTGATTACTGTGATCTGCCTGGTGTGCGCACAGCGGTATTGTCGCGCGCAGTGGCGCCGGGTGGTTGCAGGGCAGCAGTTATTTTGTATGGCTCTTCCTGCCGGTTGCTTACTGCGCTGCGGTAGGCCTGGCGCATATCCATCATGCTGTTATCGGGATTGATATTTTTCTGTTGTTTTACCATGGCGTCTACCACCACTTTTACAGTAAAGCTTTTGCTGGTAAGCGAAGTATCCATCACAAAACTGATGGTGCGGCCGCCGGAAGTATCGTATCCATTCCTTTCGAGCAGGGCCTTGAGGCGTGCTTTCTCTTCGCTGATCAGCCCCAGGCTGATGGCGCCGCCTTCTTTCAGCAGGCTGTTGGCCTGGTCCTGTTTAATGATGCGCGCCGCCTGTTCATCACTGATATAAAAACTTACGCTGCTCAGGCTGAACTCGTCTTTATCGGTGTGAGAACTACTAGTGCGTGTACCGAAAGCAAATACCAGCAGGCAGGCCAGCGGTATGATGCAGAGGTATTTAAGCAATTGTTTTTTGCCCGACCTGTCTTTGTTCATCATGCTGATGCGTTCTTTCAGCGAGGGAAACAGCAGGTTGGTTGCAAGGGAAT
>DASVLZ010000370.1:0-3315 GCA_036384615.1 Sediminibacterium sp. | reverse complement strand
GGAAGCTATCCTGTCGGGGAAGGAATTGCCTGCTGGAAAACAGGACGCCAATGTATTGATCATGGACAATATGGGCATGCTCAGCCGGCTGTACCGTTATGCCACTATCGCTTATGTGGGAGGTGGATTCGGGGAAGATGGCATCCACAATATCCTGGAGCCCGCCGTTTTTGGTAAGCCGGTGATCTTTGGTCCCGTGTACGACAAATACTTTGAAGCGGAAGAACTGCTGGATGCAGAAGGTGCATTTACAGTAGAAGATGCCCTGGAACTGGAAACCACCCTGACCAGTCTCCTGCAAAACAGGAGCAAGCTGGAAAATGCAGGAAAAGCTGCGGCTGATTATGTAAAAAGCAGGGCCGGTACCACCGGCAGGATCATACAGTATATTCAGGCAAACCGCCTCCTGATGAGCTGATCAAACAAACGCACCGTGTCGCTGTTATCAGACCAGCTGAGCTTGATCTTCAGTTCGCGCTGTATCCAGTATTGTGCTTCAGGATAAATGCTGAATGCGTTGATGGTGCGGATGCTCCGCTCGTACATGCTTTCATCTCCCCGGAAAAGATCATTGAGAAACAGGTAGCGGTCATTGATGCCGATGGCTTTCTTCAGGTCGCGCACAGGTGAATCCTGTAAAGCGCTCATCACTTCCTTTCTCTCTTCTTTCAGTTTCTCATTCAGACTCTCCGTTTCCATTGCCAGCGCATGATTGAGCTCGCGCAGGTTTTTCTGAACGCCATTGCCGTTGTGTTCTTTCCCGGCAGGTTTCGACTCTTCCTGGTGTACAAGGGTGGGCACTCCTGCCTGTTGTGTTTCATACAGCCATTGCGTGCCTGCCGTATCTTTTACGGCAACGGTTTCCTTCACATCATGGTGTGCAGCGGTAACCTGGGGCAACACTACCGTTACCTTACGGCTTACAGTGCCCGGCTCACGGGACTGCTGCAACTCGGCCAGCAGCAATTGTGCTGTCATGGCAAGTTTGGCCGCATCGGCCTGCTGTTCAAACTGTTCTTTCAGTTTATTGATCAACGTACCCACTCTTTCCATCGGATGTAATACATTTGAGGGTTGACAATAAAGGGTTGACTAAAATTACTAACGTTTTTCCAGGGCATTTTAGTATTAACAGATGTTTATAGAGCCTCATATTACCGGTGAAAGACGGGGTTGGATAGAAGTTATCTGCGGAAGTATGTTCAGCGGCAAGACCGAAGAGCTGATCCGCAGGCTCAAAAGGGCCAGGATCGCCAACCTGAAAGTGGAGATATTCAAGCCGGCCATCGATGTGCGTTATGATGAGACCCAGGTGGTAAGCCATGATGCCAACGCCATACAATCCACGCCCATCGATAATTCCCAGACCATACTGCTCATGGCCGAAGGCGTGGATGTAGTGGGTATTGACGAGGCCCAGTTCTTCGATGCCGAGATCCTTCATGTATGCGAAACCCTTGCCCTGCGGGGCACCCGCGTGATCGTTGCGGGGCTTGACATGGACTATCTCGGCAGGCCTTTTGGCCAGATGCCTTACCTGCTTTCCATTGCAGATTATATCACCAAACTGCATGCTATCTGTATGCGGTGCGGCAATATTGCCAATGTTTCTTTCCGTAAAACAGCGCAGGAAGGGCAGGTATTGCTGGGTGAAAAAGAAACTTACGAACCCCGTTGCAGGAAATGCGCAAATGAAAAGTAAGAACCGCATACTGGCCCTGGTGCAGAAGGACCTGCTGCTGGAAACCCGGCAGCAGTACACCCTCTACGGCATACTGCTCTACATTGCATCCACCATCTTCGTGGTATACCTGTCTATGGGCGAGCCCGATGAAAAGGTATGGAATGCGCTGTTCTGGGTGATCCAGCTCTTTGTTTGTGTAAATGCCGTGGCCAAAAGCTTTCTTGCCGAAGGCAGGGGAAGGATGCTGTACTTCTACTCCATTACCGGCGCCCGGGATTTTGTGATCGCCAAACTGGTGTTCAATGTAATACTGATGGTGGTGATGAGCCTGCTGAGCCTGCTGTTGTTTACCCTTTTCCTCGGCAACCCGCTGGGTAATGCGGTGCGTTTTCTTTTCGTTACCTGCCTGGGCGGACTAAGCCTGAGCCTGGTATTCACCTTCCTGGCAGCCATAGCCGGCAAGGCCCAGCAATCCGCCGCACTGGTAGCGATCATGGGCTTCCCCGTGATCATTCCCCAGTTATTGCTGCTCATGAAAATATCCGGCAATGCTTTCTCTGAAGTCATCCAGGCCGGCTGGTGGCAAATGGTCCTCCTCCTCGTTGCCCTCGATGCCATGGTGATCGCGCTGGCAGTGATATTGTTTCCGTTTTTGTGGAAAGACTGAAAGAATTGCAGATGGCAGATTGTAAATTGCAGATTGCCATCTGCCATCTGCAATCCCTAAAATCTCAAATGCCTCACCGTCTGCCCCTGGTTAATCAGTTGCATGAGGGAGTCGATGCCTATGCGGAGGTGGTTTTCTACGTATTTGGCGGTTACTTTTTTGTCGCTCTCCTCGGTTTTTACACCATCGGGTATCATGGGCTGATCACTCACCAGCAATAGCGCGCCTGTGGGCATCTTGTTGAAGAACCCGACCATGAAGATGGTGGCCGTTTCCATATCAATGGCATAAGCCCGCACTTTGGTAAGGTATTCCTTGAAAGCATCATCATGCTCCCATACGCGGCGGTTGGTGGTGTATACGGTTCCGGTCCAGTAATCCACCTGGTAATCGCGGATGGTGGTGGAAATGGCTTTCTGCAGCGCAAAAGCCGGCATGGCGGGCACTTCGGGCGGGAAGTAATCGTTGGATGTACCCTCTCCCCTGATGGCCGCTATGGGCAGGATCAGGTCGCCGATCTTGTTCCGTTTCTTCAGCCCACCGCATTTGCCTAAGAACAATACCGCTTTGGGTTCGATGGCGGTAAGCAGGTCCATAACCGTGGCGGCCCCGGGACTGCCCATACCAAAATTGATGATGGTAATACCATCCGCAGTGGCGCATTGCATGGGCCTGTCGGCACCCACCACTTTTACCTTATGCCATTCCGCAAACATGGTTACATAGTTGCCGAAATTCGTGAGCAGTATATATTTTCCGAAGTTCTCCAGTTTCTCACCGGTATATCTTGGCAGCCAGTTATTAACGATCTCTTCTTTTGTCTTCATACGCTTAGTTTGATGGATACCAACCGGTATCTTTGAAAAAAATAATTGGCTAACATACGAAAAAATGCAGCCATAAACAAACCAGGATGGTCCGCATTAACTACCCCGAACATGATTTCCGCATACAGGAAAAGGAC
>DASVLZ010000369.1:0-4101 GCA_036384615.1 Sediminibacterium sp. | reverse complement strand
TGGGTTCCGTGTGCTGGTCGACAGGCTCTGGCCCAGGGGGCTTACCAAAAAAGAGGTGGCGTATGATCTTTGGGCTAAAGAGCTGGCGCCGGGTACGGCATTGCGCAAATGGTATGGGCACGACCTTTCTTTATGGACGGGCTTCTGTAAACGGTACCTTGCCGAACTGGAAAAGAATGAATTTGTAAATGATTTCTGGGAGCAGGCGAAGGATCATTCCATTATTACCCTATTATATGGTGCAAAAGACAGGGAGCATAACCAGGCGGTGGTATTGCGCAGCTTTCTTTCCACGCATCCCGGCGGAGCCTGATCATGCAAATGCCGGGGCGGTTATTGCAGGCGGGCATTTTCACGGCGTATATCCCAGTATTCTTTTCCGTATCCGACCAGTATTTCCTCTCCCGGCTGAATATCCCTTTTTGCCTTGATATATACTTTTAATCCCACCGTTACATATTCGCTGTTATTGCCGAGGCCTTTTATTTTGGCCATGCCCCTGGCGTCATTAGCGTATCGGGCCAGCGCTTTTTTATGGGGGAAAGCATCGATCACATGATTACGGTTTACGTAGAAAAGGTAACCGTTGTCGTGCGCATCGCTGAATGTTTTCCAGGGTTTTACCCGGCCGGTATATTCAACAATATGCGTGCCTTTCGGGATGAATACTTTGGTAAAGAGTCCCATACCCGCACGCGGAAGCTGTGATCGTTTTACCCTCAGGTCTTTTTTTGCTATCGTATACATATGGATTGTTGCAGACGGGCATCGCCCTTGTGAAAATATTCAGTGTTCCCTGGCGAGGCTGATGATCTGTCCTGCCAGTTGGATCAATTGTTCAAAATCGGATGGCTTAATAAAATACCGGGCAGCGCCCTGCAGCATACAGGCTTCCACCACCGCAGTGGAAGCTGCTGTGCTTACAATTACTTTGGGGATGGCATCGTATTCTTTTTCGGAAGATAACCGCCTGAGAAATTCTTCTCCATTCATCATAGGCATATTATAATCCGATACGATAATGGAAGGTCTTTTTTCCCTGCCGGAAAGCAGGTATGCCAGCGCCTCATCACTTCTTGTGGCAAAATTTACCTGCACCGCATCGTCTGCCGATTCAAAAGCCTGTTTCATCAATACCTGGTCGTCCAGGTCATCATCTATGATAAAAACGTGTAATATATCTTTCATACATTGTTCGGTTGGCAATGATACATGGTTATGGTTGATTTACCGAATATGCCCTTTACAGCATAGAAAATGGTGCCATAAACCGGATTATTCCCCTAAACCAGTAGATTTTGCGTAATAATACGCATAGAATTGCGTAGTTCTACGCAGTAGTCGCTGCAAAATCCATACTAATATTACAGCGTCAATATTGCACCGGGAGTTGGGTGAGATACTGAACATCATTATTCCCGGCTGATGCGGTTGATCCGGGGGGAAAACAACCGCCGGCAGTATGACCTTAGCCTCTTATGATGAATAGGAGGCTTTTTTGTATGGGGGCGATACGTAATCCTACGTAATAGATTGCGTAGAATTACGCATACAAATACCGTTTTTTTTACGCAAATTGCCCTACCCAAAACTACTAACCATATGAGTGATTCCCCACAAGGCCGCCAGATACTGGTGGAAGAAGCCGTGGCCATGACCACCGCTTACCGGGCGGTTCGTCCCGACAATTACCCCATTTGTGAAACCTTCGACAGGCATGTTTTCGAAGCCCTGCTGAACCAGGCAGACTGTTCAGCCATCCGTATCTACTACGGTATGAAAGTGGAAGACAAAACAGTGCATGCCATCCTGGTAGGTGTTGACAGCAAAAACCAAGACATCGTAGGAGCGGTAGGCATACCGCCCGGAGGAGGTGAAGGTGATGTTTTTGAAGATTCTACCCGTTGTCCGGATGTTTGTCCTCCACCATCGCCTCTGAACTTGAATGCTTAGGTTATTGTATTCGCACTACTCGGCTTTTACAGGATTACTTCCTGCATTGGCAGCTTTTTTACGGTATCGTAAATTAGCTGCCAATTACAAGCCGTTCTTTGTTTTTTTATGGACAGCATTTTTGGGAGATATCCTGAATGTGTCTTCTGCAGAATTGTTACATACTTCAACTGTTTTTTCCAACACATATGTATTGGTAGAGTTCTTTGTTATAATATGGGTATTCTATAGATGGAACCAGTCGTTGAAAAAGACAAGATACTGGCTGCTGGGACTGGGAGGACTGGTTATATGGATACTGGATAATTTCGTATGGCATACGATCTCATCGGGCATTAATTCCATCTACAGGATATATTATTGTATCGTTATCGTATTCCTTAGCATCGACCTGATCAATAAACTTATCATCTTTGAGCGGAAAAAACTGATCAGGAATGCGATGTTCCTGGTATGCGTTACTTTTACTTTTTATTTCAGTTATAAGGCCTATGTGGAATCATTTTATGTAATGCAATTTTCTTTTTCCAGAAAATTCCTCAACACTGTTTTTGCCATTATGCGGA
Organism: Sediminibacterium sp.; assembly: GCA_036384615.1. GTDB lineage: Bacteria > Bacteroidota > Bacteroidia > Chitinophagales > Chitinophagaceae > Sediminibacterium. The sequence goes on along the minus strand of DASVLZ010000369.1, from coordinate 1,582 downwards.
TTATCAACTTACTTAGTAACCTGATGTACACAATAGCCGTATTATGCATCCCGAAGAAACAAGAGTTCTATATGCAGCAATGATCGGGTTTGGCGTGCTGGCCATGCTGGTGGTGTTCTTCGTGGTAACGATCGTAAGACACCAGCGCCGTAAAATGGAATTGGAAAAGCAACAACTGGTTTCGGAAATATTATTACTGGAGACCGAGCGGGGGCGCATTGCCGCAGATCTCCACGATGAACTGGGTTCGCTGATATCAGCCATCAAACTGAATATGCAGTGCCTGAATACCAGTGACCCCGATGACATAGACATCCTTGACCGCACCGGCGGCTATATAGATACCACCATGCAGAAGATCAGGGAAATATCCAATAACCTGATGCCTAAATCACTGCAGAAAAAAGGACTGCTGGCAGCGGTACGCGAATTCACCGATATGATCGGGCATACCAGTTCCCTGAAAGTGAATTATTATGCGGCTGAAGACAGCATGCCCGTACCGCCTGAGAATGGCATACATATTTACCGCATTGTACAGGAAGTTACCAACAACGCCCTCAAACATGCCAAAGCCAGCAGGATCGATATCAGCCTCAAAACAGAGAACAACAGGCTGCAGTTTGAATTCAGGGACGATGGACTGGGGTTTGACACAAACGAAGCTGCCAAAAAACAGGGGCATGGCCTGATGAACATTATGCGGCGGGTGGAAATGTTGCAGGGAAATATTTATCTTGACAGTCAACCAGGAAAGGGTACGCATTATACAATAGATATCCCACTATGAGCGAAGAAAATATTATCAGTGAAGAAAAAAAGATACGTGTACTGATTGCTGATGACCATGATGTATACCGTGACGGATTGCAGCTGCTGCTGAGCAAGGACCCGCATATACTGGTAGCAGGCGAAGCGGCAGACGGCAAAGAGTTGCTGGATAAAATATTTACAATAAAGCCGGATATCGTGCTTACCGACCTTCGCATGCCGGTAATGGATGGGGTGGAAGCCATTACCCAGATCGTACAGTTGTTCCCCGCAGTGAGGAGTATTGCGCTTTCTACCTTCGACAGCGAACACCTGATCGTGGAAGCCCTCGAAGCGGGGGCATTGGGTTATATTATCAAGAATGCCCAGAAAGGGGAGATCATAGATGCGGTGCGCACCGTACATGAAGGACATCCCTATTACTGTAAATCCACCTCTGTACGGCTGGTAAAAATGATCTCGAACAGCCATTTCAACCCGTATAAGCTTAAAGAAAACAACCTTTTTTCAGATAAGGATAAAGAGATCATCCAGATGATCTGCGAAGAAAAATCCAGCAAGGAAATAGCCGAAACCCTGTTTATGAGTCCCCGCACGGTAGAAGGCATCCGCTCCAAGATCATGGAAAAAATGAAGGTAAAAACGGCGGCAGGCATTGCCATTTACGCCATCAAGAACTCGCTGTATAAATTATAATACCGGGTTTACCGCCGGGCAACATCGCCTCGATGCTGCCTGTTTTCCGTGTTTGATCATCGCCCGCTCCCTATAAGGTCTGTACTTTTTATGCAATCGGTTTCATTTTCAGTGA
>DASVLZ010000368.1:0-4853 GCA_036384615.1 Sediminibacterium sp. | reverse complement strand
ACCCCGTTCCGCAGGAAACAGACCTGCTGCAGTATTACCAGGAACAGTATGCTTACGACTGGTTTGAGAAAAATGTATACTTCAAAAAGCTGCAGGCAAAGCACCGGCTTTTTAAGATCCGCCGCTACCTGGAGGGCGCGGAGCGTGTGCTGGATTTTGGCTGCGGCCATGGATTTTTCGTGGAGGCACTGGCGGGTAAAGGATATAAGAGTTATGGGTTTGATATAGGTGCCGATAAGATCATGGAGCGCAAGCATGCGCGCATCACAAACAGGAACCGGCTGGAAGAATACACCGAGACCGGTTTTGATGTGATCACCGCCTGGCATGTACTGGAGCATATGCGCGACCAGGATGCCGTGCTGGAAGACCTTACAAAAAGGCTGAACCCCGGCGGCAAATTGGTGATTGCCGTACCCAATACGGGCAGCTTTGGTTTCAGGTATTTTGGCCAGAAATGGGGGTGGACACAGCAACCTTATGTTCATATCAACCAGTTCAACAGCGCCAACCTGCAGATGCTGCTGGAAAACCATGGCTTCTCCATCGTTTCCGTTACCACTACTGATACCTGGGACCAGAACCTGTACGACCTGCTGATCACCTACCTGTTTTACCGGAACAAATCGAGAAACCCGGTGCGCACCTATGGCAGCAGTGTGGCTGGAAATTTGTTTTTCAGGATAAACCAATTGGCACGGCTGGCATGTACGCCGTTATCGTACCTGGTATCCGCGATAAGGGCTGGCAGAAAAGAGGGTAATGAACTGATGGTAGTAGCGCAAAAAAAGATACATGGAGATATTTAAGATAAAGGTTTCGGGAGGCTACCTGCTGAACCTGGTTACTACCTTTCTTTCGCAGGCATGCAGCGCCGGCCTTATCATTATCCTTACGCCGGTACTGCAGCGGAAGTTCAGCGTGGATGCGTTCAGCAATTATGGCGTTCTGCTCAATATCATCCTGGTGGCTTCCGCATTTGATTTCGGGTTCAATACAGGTTTATTACGAAGGCTGATACATGAACCCGTTAAAGCTTCGGTGCTGGTAAGTTCCACGTTCTTCCTGTACTGGATACTTTTCCTTGTATCCATACCCGTGTTTTTTTTCCTGTACTCCCGCAACCTGCTGAGAACGGGAGATGGTTTCATCGCAAATGCATTGCTTACCTCGCTGCTGGTGGTGCAGACGATGGTAGCCATGCTGTTCGATATCATACTCCAAACAACGAACAGGATATTTCTCGGTAAGCTGATCAGGATCGGAAAGGTAATACTGGAATGCGTTGTGCTGCTGGCCTGCAGCAGTTATAATTCACCTGCCCTGTTACTGCTGGCCAGCGGGGCGGTTAACTGCCTGTACATTCTTACACTGTTCAGTTTTTCGCGGCGCCATGTGGTTTACCGGGTATCGCTGAAGCTGTTCAGCTGGCAGGCGCTTGCAGACCATGCCAGGTATAGCTCCTGGTATTTCCTGAACGCGATCGGTATGGTACTCGCCTTCAACTCGCAGATCATTCTCCTGAACAGCGTGGTAAGCAAGGCGGATGTGGCGAAATACATACTGGTATCCCGTTTCCTGGATGTGGTGAGGCTGGGGGCAACCAATTTCACCACCATATTATTTCCTTCGCTGGCGCTGGCGCAGTCGCGCGGCGAATGGGCCGGCCTGCGGAAAATGTATTTTATGGTGCTGGCGCGGGTAATTATTTTATCGTTATTGATCCTGCTGTTCCTGCTTACCGCCGGCAGGTGGATATTCCGCCTCTGGAGCGGCCAGGCCGATGGCCAGATACAGGAACTGTATACTTTCCTTTCGGTGTTTACGATATTGATCGTCATAGATAATGTATCCTCCGTTTTCCTGCATGCATTCCGCCTTAACAGGCTTCAGACCATTATATCCCTGGGCCAGGGTATCCTCGCCCTTTTCATCGGCTCTTTGCTGCTTACCCGGTTGGGTATTGCAGGTATGGCCATCGGTTCCATAACGGCGCTGCTTCTTACCAACTTTATCTATAATCCCGCCTACCTGGTTTCACAGTTCAGGAAACATGTGAAAAGCCCACCGTCTCATACACAATAATCGACTTCCGCAATCCCCCGCGGGAATACGCTTTCATCAATTCTTTCATTTCTTTTTTAGGGTGTTTCGGGAACCTGGAGTAATCGGTTCCTACCGGGTTGGTATGCCGCATCTGCACGGCATCGATGATGGCAATTTTATCTTTCGGGTACCCCAGTAAATAAGGCCAGAGGTAATCGTATCCCCAGCCGGAATGGTTTAATTGGAAAGTGTTCTTCAGCATAAGCAGTGTTTCCAGGCTCATCAGTGGCGCGAGCACTTCCACAAAATTGGTATACCGGAGAAAAGCAGGCGCCGGCCGTGTAATAGGATGCGATATATACCCCGTCATAGCCGGCTGGCACAACAGCAGCCCTATTTCTTCTGCTATGCGGAATAGCCTGTTGATGTTATCTGTGGAGATGGATACATCATTATCGGGCAGCCAGATATAACCGTACCGCTGCACAAAATCCAGGTTGTTGTCTATGAACGATTGCAGCAGGTGGTACTTCATCCCTTTTGCGCGATGGAAGTATGGTGTATGTGTTGCAAATGCATCCGCAACAGCATCATCATCGCCATAATATAAAAGGCAAAGATCGAATGCAGGATTTCCGGCAATCCATTCAGGATGCAGCGATCCGTCTCCCACAGCGCTTATGACCAGGTATTTCATGACAGGTGCGTTGTGATGAAATGAAAAGCCGATTCAATTACATGGTGCATGTCGTAGTATTTGTATTCAGCGAGCCGGCCCCCGAAAAACACATTTGTTTCTTTATCTGCCAAAGCTTTGTACCTGCGGTATTTTTCATTGTTTTCAGTATCGTTTACTGGATAAAAAGCTTCGGTTTTACCGGCCTTGTATTCTCCCGGGAATTCGTAGCTGATCCATGTGTCCGGCGTATGGGCATCATCGAAATGTTTGTGTTCGATGATCCTGGTATAGGGCACTTCGATATCTGTAAAATTCATCATCGCCACGCCCTGGTAATTGGCAATGCCTGCTTCGAATTGGTGTTCGAAACGGGTAGTTTTGTATTCCAATTCCCCGAACCGGTAATCGTAGTACCTGTCTATAGGCCCGGTATAGATCAGCTTTTTGTAGGCAGGCAGTGTACCTGAAAAAAAATCCGTGCCCAGCCTTACTTCAATGCCTTCCAATAGTTTTTCGAATAGCTGCGTATAACCGCCGATGGGTATACCCTGGTAGCGGTCGTTGAAATAGTTGTTGTCGTAGGTAAACCTTACCGGCAGCCGTTTGATGATGCTGGCAGGCAAACCGGCCGGGTCTCTTCCCCATTGCTTTTGTGTATACCCTTTGATCAGTTTATGGTAAACATCTGTGCCAACCAGCCGTATCGCCTGTTCTTCGAGGTTTTGGGGTTCGTGCCGGATGTGTTCCCCCTGTGAGCGGATGATGGCTTCCGCTTCGGAGGGGAGAGTGATATTCCAGAGTTTGGCAAAGGTCCACATATTGAAGGGGAGCGAATAGATCTCCCCTTTATAGTTGGCCACGGGGCGCAGCGTAAAATTATTGAACGGAGCGAGTTCGTTTACCCAGTTCCACACCACGGGGTTGGAAGTATGAAAGATATGCGGCCCGTACATGTGCAGGTGGATACCGTTGCGTTCTTCCGTATAGCAGTTGCCGCCGATATGCTGCCGTACATCTATCACGCATACCCGGCAGCCTTTTTTTGTGAGCTCACTGGCGCAGATGGATCCGAAAAAACCGGCTCCCACAATCAGGTAGTCAAACGCGCCGTGGCTCATTGCATATTCGCTTTTCGGGTAAATAAAATCTTCCGCCGGCCCGGGGGCTGGCAAGAACGGCAAATATAACTTAATTGACATTGCCGCTTGCCGTGATGGCCCGATACTAATCCATCTCACTTACCTTTACCAACTAAATGTTGACGGATGGCTTCGCTGAAGCGGCTGTATTTTCATTTTTTTATGCTGGTATATATGCTGTACGCCTTTTTCAATAAAGGCATCGCGTACAGCTATCTCACCGAAGTAACACTGGTACTCGGCATATTGCTCATACTCTGGAACATCCGCAGCTACCAGTTTGCCTGGGATAAGCGTATGGCCCTGCTGGTGATCTTCATGGCATTGTCGGTACTGTATATTTTCAGGGGCATTGCGGCCGGCTACCCGGTAATGGAAGTGATCCGCGATTCCGTGATCTTCAACTATATCCTTTTTGCCTTTATCGTTTATTTCTTCCGTGAAGAACTTCCCTGGCTGAAGCAGCGCCTGTTTACCATCTACAAATGGTTCCCGGCGGTGATGTGCTGCCTGTTTTTATTATCATCCTATATTCCTTTCCTGCGCGACCTGGAGGTATTTGGCGGGCAAAGGCTTTTCCTGTACAAATTCGGCGATATGGGCGTGCACCTATTCATTGCCAGCATCTTCCTGCTGAACGGGAATATCGTGCTGAGCAGGCGGTACTTTATATTGCAATGGGTGCTGATCATTTACCTGTTCCTCATCGTTTTTTCCTATAGCCGGTCGGGCGGTGTATCCTATATGGCAGCGATGGGCGTATTTCTTGTTTACACAAAGAACCATGCGCTGAGGAAGCAGGTATTTGGCTGGCTGAAATTTGCGCCGTTGTTTATTATCCTGGCGCTGCCTTTGTATTTATCAACCCACCTGGAAGAAAATTTCCAGGGACGTACACTCAGCCTGCAGCAGTTGCAGCAGAATGCCGTCAGCATCTTTTCTTCCGCGGATGACGGCACTACGCTCAGTGACAATAAGGTATGGCGGCT
>DASVLZ010000367.1:0-4081 GCA_036384615.1 Sediminibacterium sp. | reverse complement strand
AATGTGCTAATTAGCTGATGTGCTGATTAGCTGATGGGTAATGTGAGTTCCCGGGGGTTGGTTAACCGTTATGGTCCATAGTCGATAGTCCATGGACCATAGACTATGGACTATGGACTATCGACCATGGACTTTTCTCTTTTCCCTTTTAACTTTTTCAGATATTTGCGGGCATGAAGAGGATAATCGGGTTGGTATTTTTTGCTGTGGTTATGTTTGCGGGTCAGCGGGGTTTTTCACAGAATGTGAGGGGGCACTGGTATGGTATCGGGCGGTTGCAGGTTTCGCAGACTTACCAGGATTACCTTTCCGAATTGACATTAAAGCAGAACGGGAAGAATGTTACCGGGTCTTTTCAATATTATTTCAAGGACAGTCTTGTGAATGTGAACGTAAGCGGCAGTTTTGACCTGGCTAAAAGGAAGCTGCGTTTACGGCCTTTCAAGATGATCTATTACCTCTCACCAACAGCGCAGAACAGTATTGATTGTTATATGTCGGGCGAGTTTGACCTGCTGGTATCCAAAACAGAATCCGTGCTCAACGGCCTGCTGATGAGTGATGCCGATCATAAATATACCGTGCCGAATATCAGCTTCCGGCTGAAAAGATCGAATGATACTGCGGATTGGGTGCAGCAGGAAGAACCTGCAGTGCTGCCAGATACCGTTAGCCGGCAGAAAAATATCCCCGCAGTTACTGCTGCTACTACAGTTCCGGGAGCGCAGGACACAGTTATATCAGAAGCCTCCCATTCTGCTGCGGCATTTGCTGAAAGGGAGAAAGTGTTTACAAAGGAGATTACGGTAACAGAGCGCCGCCTGCGGATAGAGATCTATGATAACGGGCAGATCGATTATGATTCGGTATCGCTTTTCCTGAACGGTAAGATGGTGCTTCCCAGATCAAAGCTCGACCACCGTGCCATCCGCCTCACCATCGACCTCGACCCAACCCTGCCCTATAACGAACTAAGCATGGTGGCAGAAAACCTGGGCATGATACCTCCCAATACTGCCGCGCTGGTGGTGTATGATGGTAAAACGAGATACGAAACACTCTTATCGAGCGATCTGAGTAAAACGGCTACGCTGAAGCTGGTAACTAAGGGCAGTGGTCAATAAGCTGTTAGCCCTTGGCCTTTAGCTATTGGCTATCGAGAGTCGATAGTCCATAGCTGTTAATCCATCCGGGAAATCCAAATTATTACATTAGCTAATCAGCACATCAGCTAATTAGCACATTACTTCTATCTTTGCCCCATGTCAGAATCCCATATTGGCGATGCGATCAAAGTTTTTTTGCGGAAGAGCCCGCTGCGCAATGGCGTGCGCGCTGTGCAGATAGAAGATATCTGGGAAACGCTGATGGGAAAGACCATTGCCAAATACACCGAAAGGATACAGATCATCCACGACAAACTATTCATCACCACCTCCGTAGGTCCACTCAGGAATGAACTGGTATACCAGAAAAAACAGATCATTGAAAGGGTCAACGAGGCATTCGGAGAGAAGGTAATCAGCGAGGTAATTATTCAGTGAGCTATTAGCTGTTGGCTTTTAGCTGTTAGCCAATAGCTAAAAGCCAACGGCCAAGGACTTACCCCGCTATCTTCACCCTCGGATCTATCAACCCGTACAGTAAATCGGCGAGGATATTGACAACGATAAAGCAGGCGGCGGTAACGAGTACGCTGCCCATGACTACGGGGAAATCAAGTTTTTCGAGTGCATCTACCGTTACCTTGCCAATGCCTTTCCACCCGAAAATATATTCCACGAAAAACGCGCCGGCCAGCAGTTCGGCAAACCAGCCCGTGATGGCTGTTACCACGGGATTGAGTGCATTGCGCAGGGCATGGCGAAAGACGACTATTTTTTGCGACAATCCTTTTGCATACGCCGTGCGTATATAATCCTGGTTCAGCACATCCAGCATGGCGCTGCGGGTAAGTTGTGTAATGATGGAGAGCGGGCGTATGCCGAGTGTAACCGCAGGCAGGATCAGGTTTTTCAGTTGTAATTGCTTGCCTGCAAACGGGTCGGTATCAAACAACCCGCCTGTCATCTGCAGTCCTGTATAATCGCTGAGCACAAAACCGAAAAGATAGGCCAGCAGTATGCCCGTAAAAAAAGACGGCGCTGAAATGCCCAGCACGCTGGCAAATACAGAGCCGGTATCCATCCAGGAATCTTTTTTTACAGCAGCCAGCACGCCGAGCAGTACGCCCAGCACCGTTGCCAGCAGCATGGCAGCCACAGCCAGTATAAAAGTGCCGGGCAGTGCCTCCATCAGCACTTCACTCACATCTCTCTTGGTCTGGTAAGATCTGCGCAGGTAAGGCACCTTAATGCCGACCTTCGTATCGCCTCCCACAAACCATCCCTTCAGTTGTTTACGTTTGATCTCTTCCCGCGAATACACGGAAACCGGCGACACATCATTCAGGTATAATACAAACTGTTTCCATTTAGGCTGATCCAGCGCCAGCTCATGACGTATGTTCTGTATCGTAGCGCTATCGCCCGATTGCCCCAGTACCAGCCTCGCAGGATCACCGAACCCCTGGAACAGGAAGAACACCACCACCACCACACCTGCCAATACCAGCAGGCCATAGAGTGATTTTCGTATGAGGAAGGGTAACATGGAAGTCAAAAGTCAAAAGTCAAAATATGAATACTACTCACCTTTCACCTCTCTCATTTCAATGCATTGATCCTGCTGAACACTTTGTTCTTATCAGCATAGCTGTATTTATCAATAATAGTCGATTTCTGCATGAGGAAATACGTGGGTACGGCCCTGGCAGCTGTTTTGATAACGGTGGCATCGCATTTGAGGATGGTGATATCGCTGAACAGTTGGGTGGCCCTGTCGGCATCGGCGGTTACGATCATGACAGGTATCTGTTTTTCTGCCGCGGTGCGCACTATCGCCCTGAATCCATCCATCCACACATCCACATCTGCAAAGTCTTTGGCGAATACCAGTATATATGGTTGCGGCTGGCCGAGTAATTCCGCAGTGGTATCGAGGCCATCCAGGGTCATCAGTGTAAAGTCCACGATCTTAGCCTGCAGGCCGTTTCCTTTTTTCACCACCTTATCTCTCCTGTCGATGAATATATACGTGGAATCAAAATCCGCAGGGAAAGTATTCTGGTCAAACTCCAGCTGTTTGCCATTCTTTTCGTAAGTGAACATGATAGAGAGGCTGTCCGGTATGGCGCCCTGTGGTGTTTTCATCTGCTCGAGGATATCATTGCCCACTTTATAAGGCAGGCAATCCACAAAGGGTAGATGCTTCATTACATACAGCTGGGCGCCTGCCGAGCCTGCTGTGGCCAGCAGTAATATGACAGCTGCCGCCAGCGGCTTCAATGCACTATGTATCTTCTTTCGCATCACGAACAACACGAGTATCAGCGCCAGCAGGAATAGATCTTTGCCGAATGATTGTGCCGGCGTGAGCGGCAGGCAGTCGCCAAAACATCCGCAGGTCTTGATCTTGCCGGAGAACAGTGCATATCCCGTGAGGAAAGTAAAGAACACGATCAGCAACAGCAGCAGCCAGCTGAACAGGCGCATACGCCAGCCGATGATCACGGCCACACCTGCCACCACTTCAAATACATTCATCACGAAAGCCATGGGCAGGGTATAATTGTTCAGGGCGGTCCAGTGCCACACTTCAAAGAATTCCTGCATTTTATAGCTGAGGCCGAGGGGGTCGTTCACTTTTACGAGGCCTGAAAAGATAAAGAGCTGGCCTACGATCCATCGAATGATAAGCAGTGTTGTTTTCATGGCGGGTCAATTCAATGTTTTCCTTCTTCAATCAATATCAAAGCAAATACAGCGTAGTTGATGATATCCACATAATTGGCATCAATGCCTTCGCTGATCAGGGTTTTACCATCGTTGGCAAGGATCTGTTTGATGCGCATCAGTTTCATAAGTATGAGGTCTGCAAAACTCTGCTGGCTCATCTCGCGCCAGGCCTCCCCGTAATCGTGGTTCTTATCCAGCATGGTATCCTTTGCATAGGCGATGGCTTTTGCATAGAGCCGGTCCAC
>DASVLZ010000366.1:0-5305 GCA_036384615.1 Sediminibacterium sp. | reverse complement strand
TATCTCGATTTTCCTTATCGTAGGTACGCTGATCGTTGCCAAGCAGATGCGCTATGTGAAGAACAAGCAGTTAGGTTATAACCAGGACCAGATGATGGTACTGAGGGTTGATAACGAAGACATGTATAAAAACCTGGTATTGTTCAAGAAAAGCCTGCAGGCGCGTCCCGAAGTGCAGAGCGTGTCGCTGATGTCGGGCGAACCCGGTGGATTTTTCGACGGATACGTCTTCGAAGTAGAAGACCATACGGATAAATGGAATGCACGCACAGAATTTGCAGATTTTGAATTTGTACAGACACTCGGCCTGCAGGTTGTTGCGGGGCGCGATTTTTCTGCGCAGTTCCCAACCGATTCCACCAACTCGGTGCTGATCAATCAAACGGCCGCGGCCAAACTTGGATGGACACCGGAACAGGCCATCGGAAAATGGCTCCGGAACACAGTGAGGGACGATGCAAAGCGACGTATCATCGGTGTGGTAGCGGACTTCAACTACCGGTCGTTAAAAGAGAACGTGGAGCCGCTGGTGATCGCGCCAAATATCGACCGCAGAGTGATACTGGTGAAACTCAGGGGCGGCGATCTGCAGACAGGGATCGCGGCTGTGGATCAGGAGTATAAGCGTATCGCACCCGCTTATCCTTTTGAATATAAGTTCCTGGATGACCAATTCGATAACCTTTACCGCAAGGATGTTCGCCAGCAGACCATTCTTTCCATTTTTGCTGTACTTGCGATCCTGGTGGCCTGTCTCGGCCTGTTCGGACTGGCCTCTTTCAGCGCCACGAAAAGATTTAAGGAGATAGGTATCCGCAAAATACTCGGATCATCGGTAGGGGAAATTGTATTGCTGCTTTCCAAGGACCTGCTCAGGCCGGTTGTGGTCGCATGCTGTATCGCTTTACCCGCAGGTTACTGGATCATGCACCGCTGGCTGGAGAATTTTGCATATCGAACCAGTCTCAGCTGGTGGGTGTTCTGTCTTGCGGCCGTAATTGTTTTTGCGATCGCAGTGGTAACGGTAGGAGTGAAGGCGGTTAAAGCGGCAATGGCCAACCCGGTGAAGAGTTTGCGGACGGAGTAAAAGCAAACCGGGCTTTGCAAGATCGCGCAAAGACAGACTGCTGCAGCGCATAGGGCTCGCATGATACGCGTATCCCCCTGTACAAACCAGTGCATATTTACATGGCCTGTTCGCTTACTTCACTAAATCCTTAAACGCCGTTCCGAAAATCAGATAACTGGTATTCCCGCCAATCGTACCCTCGTTCTGACCCCAGAGGAATGGCCAGTCGTCATAGTTTTCAAAGTGGTCGGGTTTCCTGAACAGGATGCCCGGGGCAACATTGCCGGGAATAAAGGAGAAGTCTGCCCGGTTATTACCATAAAAGACTGCTTTGGGACGGGCGGCGCCAACCGCTGCCACCAATGAATAATTATGGTATGGATGGCAGCCAAACAGCCAGTTAACGGCCTTGAAACTGTTGCGTGCATCGATAATATCAGGGTAGTATTTGCTGGCGAAGCAGATGCTGGTGCCAAAGTTCACTATGGCGCCGCTGCCCGCCCAGTTGCCGAGTACGATAGGCACACCATAGGGATTGTCTTTTTCAAGCCCATCGATGTATGCCTTGTATTTAACAATATATGGCCGCAGCTTTTCTTTGAAGGATGCATCCATATGCGGTATGGCATCCAGTGCGGTGGAAATGGTGAAGCTGACATTGCGTTCAAGCGCCGGCCATAAGATCTCCAGGAATGTATCGGCATATTGTTTTTCCCCGGTTGAGATGTACAGTTGCAGATAGGTGCCCAGGTTGGCCGGGCCGCCGCCCCTGCCAGGATTATCCTGCGCCTGCCCGGCCAGCAATTCCGTAGCTTCTTTCAGCAGCCTCTTTGATTGTGTTAATGCCCTTGCGGAAAGATCATCGTTGTATCCCTTCAGGGCACGGCTTGCTGCGGCAAACATCGCTGCCGCCCTGAGGTCGAGGCGTGGATTGCGGCTGGTAAAAGCCCACATATCATCCTTCACCCCGCTGGACCGCCCATCAGGGGCTACCTCGTATGGGCCGAGGGATGGATTATACGGAAGGCCGTCTGTTATGGAAGCTGCATCGCCCAGATGGTGGTAATTGTCGAGAACACTGTTGGAAAGCGTTTGCGCCATATGGCCGATGATCTCCGCCTGCGCCAGCAGGTTCATGGTTCCATGCTCGATAAACTGCAGTATATCCGGCTTCCCATCGGGGCGGTGAAGGTCTACATAACGTTGCTTCTCATCAACAAAGGTCTGGTCGCGTAAGGGCTTGAAATCTTCCCATGCCTGCACAAAATTCTGCACCACGCCAATGTTCGCACCTGTTTCAATATCAAAATCGCCGGCATCGAAAAAGCCGCCTGTGTTTAATCCCGGGATCAGTTCCAGTGCTTTGTATCTGGTATCAGTTGTGGGTCCCTGGCTATGCAGGTCGAAATGGTCGGTATTTGGCGGAGCCTGCCGGTATCCTTCCTTGAAAGGCTCGCCATGCCATACCCGGTAAGATTCGCTCACAAACATATGGTTCATATGGATCGGTATCCATACATCGCTGGTGGCATCGGTGATCTTGTCGTAAACATGAGCGTCTATCAGAAAATTGTTGGTCGTAAATTTCCCGTACCGGATATAATAAATACCGGGTGTGGTAACTGCGGAAAAATCAAATTTCACATAATGGTACTTGTAATAGTCACCCCAGGATTTGATATCGCCGCTGAATACCTCTGCAGCATTGCCATCATCACCTATTTTGTATAATGAAGCGGTTGCAAGCGGGTTGTCTTTTTTATCGAGTTCAATAACGGATACTTTGGGTTGTGAAGGAATATACCCCACCTGGGAGAAACCGATATTGGGTTCCCGCACCCAGTCTTTGATGGCATTGGGTTCTACCGTCCAGGTGAGTACCCTGCCCGTCTTCCCTGCCGGAAGTATACTGCGAACCACGAACCAGCCATTCTGTGCCAGCATCCGTCCATCAAAAAGCATCAGGTCGGTATCGCGGGACGTGATCTTTACAAGACGTTCAGGTGCATCGGGTGCCAGGAGAAGCGTGCGGCCGGTTTCGAGAGGAAGCGGGTCGATGAATTTGCCGGTGCCGCGGTCATCAGAAGTCACATACCCTTTGAACTGTTTCATTTTTTGACTGTTCGGCCGGGTAATGCTGTTACCTGCCACATAGCGGGAGAAACGGTTCAGGCGTCCATCCATCAGGTAGGTCTTTCCCCAATATTGAGAGGGAAGGAACTCAAGGTTGAACCCTGCATTCCCTTCCAGTTGTTGCGGCAGGGGTTTGTCGAGGTAAACAGCTATCTCAACGGCATTGCCCTTTGCCGTAACCACAACGCGTGAAGTAAAATCATACTCTTTATACCGTAAAGTAGCTTCGATGGTTTTCGCTGCGCGATCCACTTTCCGGTTGGTTACCTCGGGAACAAGGTCCCATTGTTCCGGTGTGCTGGAAAGCCGCACGGCGCCGCCCTGGGATGTCCTTACCCCATGATGGATCAACTCTATACCGGCATTTTTCTCATCATTGAATCCCCCGGTAAAAAGGTTGCTGTATACAAGGATGTTCACGCCCTGTCTTTCGAAATATTCAAGGTTGTTGAGTGCCAGTTCCTGCCCGCGGGCGGTATGGAATGCGGTTGCAAACAGTACTGATGTCAAAAAAACTGATACGCTTTTCATGTTGATAAAAAATAAATGTATCCGGGCATGTAGCCGGTTGTTACAATGAAAACAAAAAAGGATTGGCAAATAACAGATCGGTGATCTGTTTCAGGCAGGTCTGGCAAAATACAAAAAACCTTGGGAATTGTCAGTATTTTCAGGGCAAAACAGCCATCCATGTCATTGATCGCATTGGATCTCGGTGGAACAAAGCTCGCCAGCGCGGTCTTCTCCGAAGAAGGCGATATCCTGTTTGCAGAGAAGCAGGCGCTTGATAAAAGAACGGGAGAGCAGGTTGGACAGATGATCAAGCGGCAGGTGCAGAAGCTAAGCAGGAAATATGATGGAACGGCAACGCCTGTTCAGGCCATCGGTGTTTCGGTGCCGGGTATCAGTTACCATGCATCCGGCACCGTATGGGCGCCCAATATCGGCGGATGGACAGAATACCCGCTTTTACAGGAGCTACGCTCTGTTGCACCGGGTATGCCAATAATTATAGACAGCGACCGGGCATGCAGTATACTGGGCGAGGCCTGGAAGGGAGCAGCGCAGGCATGTACAGATGCCATCTTTATTGCTGTAGGTACCGGCATCGGCGCAGGCATACTTACTGGAGGAAAAATACTGCGTGGCGCGCATGATATTGCCGGCTGTATCGGGTGGATGGCATTGGAGAGGCCGTACCGGGATCATTTCAAAGATTGCGGTTGTTTTGAAAGCAGCGCCTCGGGAGAAGGCATTCCCAAACTCACACGTAGCTTACTGAAGGAAGAAGTGGATTACCGGGGCAGGTTGAAGAATATCGATCCCGGCGTATTAACAGCATCAGATGTATTCATGGCTTTTGAAGAAGGGGATGAACTGGCAAAAAAGATTTTACAGGTTTGTGTGGAACTATGGGGGATGGCGGCCGCGAACCTCATCAGCCTGTTCAACCCGCAGAAAATTATTTTTGGAGGCGGTATATTCGGACCTGCTGCCAGCCTGCTGCCCGGTATCCGGGCAGAAGCCGTTAAATGGGCGCAACCGGTAGGTATGCAAACAGTGGGTATAGAAGCATCGCGGCTGGGCTCGCAGGCATGTTTATATGGAGCGGCTTTACTCGCATTGCAAAATAAAAACCGGTAACCATCATTTCATGAAAGCCATAACAGGAAAAAAAACAGTATTCGCCGCAGCATGTGCAGGCATGCTGCTGTTCGGTATATGCCTGATCACCCTCGGTGCAGTAGCTCCCACACTCCGGGTAAAATTTTCACTCGATGCACTGGGTACCGGTACTTTATTTTCCATTCTTCCCTTTGGTATACTTACGGGCTCTGTGTTTTTTGGCCCTGTATGCGACAGACGTGGTTATAAACTGATACTGATCCTGGCCTGCCTGGCCATGTTCACCGGGTTCGAGGGTATTGCCTATGCAAAGTCTTTATGGCTGCTGAAGGTTTGTGTATTCCTGTTCGGGCTGGGAGGAGGTATCATCAATGGCGCTACCAATGCGGTGGTGGCAGATATCAGCGAACATAACAAGGGAGCTAACCTGAGCCTGCTGGGTGTGTTTTTTGGATTGGGCGCATTGGGAATGCCCCT
>DASVLZ010000365.1:0-12992 GCA_036384615.1 Sediminibacterium sp. | reverse complement strand
AAGTAGGCCTCAATGCCGAATATTACAGCCAGAATATGCCCATACTGCTGATGAACAAAGAGAAAAAATTCTTCTTCAACGCATACGTGGCGCTCACTTTCGGAAGACGGAGATAGTGGCTGCGCCGATCCCTTCCGGCATTGAATCAGTATCAGACCTTATGCATGAAATGAGTTAATTTTGCGCATCCCGGCAGAAACCGTTTCTCCGGCTCAACTATTTGCAGATGCAGGAATTACCCGTAATAGCCCCCATGCCATCAGAAAGCAGGACCAAGAAGCCCGACTGGCTCCGTGTGAAACTCCCTATTGGAGAAAGCTATAAACATGTGCGCGGACTGGTGGATACGCATAAACTGCATACCATCTGTGAAAGCGGCAACTGCCCCAATATGGGTGAATGCTGGGGCGAAGGAACAGCCACTTTTATGATCCTGGGCAATGTTTGTACGCGCAGCTGCCGTTTCTGCGCCGTGGCAACAGGAAGACCTGAACCGGTAGACTGGGACGAACCGCAGCGTGTGGCAGAAGCAATACACCTGATGCGCGTGAAACACGCCGTTATTACCAGCGTGGACAGGGACGAACTCAAAGATGGCGGATCTATCGTCTGGTACAACACCATCAAGGCAGTGAAAAGCCTCAACCCGGATACCACGCTCGAAACGCTGATCCCCGATTTCAGGGGCAATGCCGAACAGGTGCAGCGCATCATTGATGCCGCGCCCGAAGTAGTGAGCCATAATATGGAAACCTGTGAGCGTATGACCAGGGAAGTGCGTGTGCAGGCTAAATACCGCCGCAGTCTCGATGTGCTGCGTATGCTCAAAGAAGGAGGTATGCGCACCAAGACCGGTATTATGCTGGGACTGGGCGAAACAAAAGATGAGATAGTACAGAGCATGGAAGACCTGGTGGCTGTAGGAACCGATGTGCTCACATTGGGCCAATACCTGCAGCCTACTAAAAAACACCTGCCCGTACAGCGTTTTGTGCATCCTGATGAGTTTGCGGAATTGCGCGAGATCGGTTACCGCCTCGGCTTTGATTATGTGGAAAGCGGCCCGCTGGTACGCTCTTCCTATCACAGCGAAAAGCATGTAATACCCGGGTATGGCCGTAAAAAATGGGAGGCTGAAAAATGAAATTACCATCACTGCTCTTATGTCTTGCATTCTCCATAGCATCTTCAGCACAGTGGCGCTGGAAAAATGCAGATGATGCATTCCAGCCGCTGCCTTCCTCTGTACACGTATACCGCACGGATGATTCTACAGAGGGCAAGCCCAATATCGCCTACTATGTAAGTGTCGACCTGTCTGATAAACAGCGTGAGATCACCACCCAGGTAGGTAACGGCAAGCGCTATACACCCGCACAATATTTTGAGCAGGAGGGAAAACCTTTGCTGGTGATGAACTGCACATTCTTTGAATTTGTGCATAACAGCAACCAGAATATGGTGGTGCGCAATGGAAAGATGCTTGCCTACCAGGTGCACAGTATAGCCGGCAAAGGAAAAGACACGCTTACTTACCGCCATGCTTTCGGCAGCGCCATAGGCATCGATAATAAAAGAAGGGCAGATATTGCATGGCTGTATACCGATTCAGCATCAGGATCTCCCTATGCCAGCCAGGAACCTTTGAACAGTTTCAAGGATTCTGTAAGGCGGCATAGTAAAAAAGAGATGCTGGCAAAAGGTCATTTCTCCAAATGGAAAATGCAGGCTGCCACAGGAGGCGGCCCCGTGCTGGTGCAGAATGGGCAGATCAGGATCACCAATAATGAAGAGTTGAAATTCGGCGGCAAAGCCATCAACGATAAACACCCCCGCAGCGCCATGGGATATACACCCGATGGTAAACTCATCTTTCTCGTGGTGGAAGGACGCTTCCCCGGCAAGGCCGAAGGCGCCACCCTTACCCAGGAAGCCAGGATGCTGCAGCAGATCGGCTGTCATGAAGCCATGAACCTCGATGGCGGCGGCAGCAGCTGCCTGCTCATCAACGGAAAACAAACGATTACCCCCAGTGATAAGGAAGGACAAAGAGCGGTGCCTGCGGTGATGATAGTTAAGTAAATCTCCACACTGGCAGAAGCTTGCGGCCCATAGTCCATGGACCATTGACTATAGACCATGGACTATCGACCACCAACATCACCTCCCTTCCCACACCAGTGCGCTTGCGCCTAATATAGCGGCATCGGATTCTTTGAGATGGCTTACGAGTATTTTTACCTTGTTCTGGAATACCTGTATCAGGTTGTCTTCCATATGCTCACGGGTGGGGCGCAGGAGCAGTTCGCCGGCTTTGGTGAGGCCACCGAATAAAACGATGGCTTCAGGGCTGGAGAACATAACAAAATTGGCCAATGCCAATCCTAATATCCTGCCGGTATATTCAAATATCTCTTTCGCAAGTTCATCTCCTTCCCTGGCGGCTTCGTATACTTTTTTGGAGTCCAGCTGGTCATGCGGTATATCGCGCAGTGAACTGGGTGTAGAGCTGGTTTCCATCAGCTCGAGTGCCGTAAGCCGTACTCCCGTGGCGGAAGCATAGCTCTCCAGCGATCCTTTCTTACCTGTGCCCTCATGTATACGCCCGCCGGGTATGATGATGGTATGCCCCAACTCACCCGCAAAGCCATCATGCCCGTAGATCAGTTTTCCGTTGGCAACAATGCCGCTGCCCACGCCTGTTCCGAGTGTGATGGTGATAAAATCCTTCATATCCTGCGCGGCGCCATACATCATTTCACCGAGTGCGGCGGCATTGGCATCATTGGTAAGTACTACCGGCAGCCTGAACTTGGCTTCCATCATTTTTGCAAATGGCAGGATTCCCTTCCAGGGCAGGTTGGGTGCATATTCTATGGTGCCTGTATAGTAGTTACCATTCGGCGCGCCCATACCAATGCCTTTGATCCTGCCGATACCACCGGCCCTTTCGATCAGGGGGGAGAGGTTCTGATGGAGGTCATCAATAAAGCCTTCTATCTCATTATGGCCACGGGTGGGCATATCACTCGAAAAAAGCAGGTTACCCAGGCGGTCAACGATACCGAATTTGGTACCCGTGCCGCCAATATCAATCCCGATCGCCAGTTGTTCCATACTGGGTGTTGCCTTGGGCATTTTCTTTGTTTGTTATGGTCTGTTTGTTGGTATGTTGGTCGGTTAATGTCCTCCTGCCACCTGGGCATCATAATCCAGTCCCTGTGCTTTGAGCACGCTTTTCAGCTTGATGGCCAGCAGGGCAAGCGATGCAAAACAGATAGCAGCTACAATATATGAGTTATGCATGCCTACAGACGGATGGTCGCCGATAGCTCCCTGCATGGGCGGTATAACGGCACCGCCAAGGATCATCATGATCAGGAAAGCCGATCCCTGGCTGGTATACTTACCCAGCCCACCCACACCAAGTGCAAATATGCATGGCCACATCACTGAGCAGAAAAGTCCGCCCGACATAAACGCATACACTGAAACAATGCCGCTTGTAAACACACCTATCAGCATCGCAATAGCAGCCAGCACAGATACGGTAAGCAGTGTTTTCACAGGTTTTTCCTGTCCATAGAACATAGCAGCTATAGCCACCAATATGGCTATGGCATAAGTATACAGGTCGGATACATCATTTCCTTTCAGATGGTTAACGCTTAATACCACACCGAATGCAATAAACGGCACGATCACCATCATGATCTTTTTCATAGCCCCTTTCAGGTTAAAGACACTGATGGCCCCGGTCCAGCGGCCGATCATAAGGCTGCCCCAGTACAGGGAGATGTATTGGGATATCTTGCTTTCATCCAGGCCGGTATCTGTTAAGTAACCCGGCGTCTTAAGCAAAGCTCCGAAATTATTGTCAATAGTTACTTCCACGCCAACATAAATAAAGATGCCGATCATGCCGTATACCAGCTGCTGGTACTGCATGGCTCCCCATCCCTGCGGGCTGGCGATGGCTTTTTTGTTGGAAACAAAAAGGATCGCGATCACAGAAACCACAGATATCGCCAGCAGGTACAGTTTGTTTACATTGGTAAGCTGACCCACCACGATGATGGCGCCGATAAGCAATGTCATCATCAGCAGGGAAGACGCGGCTTTATTGGCTTTCTCAAACGCTTCATCATTCTTCCCGCTCGGCAGTTTCTTCGACAGCGCGAAGAATATGGCTACTGCGAGGAATACACCCGCAACGATCAGGTACAGCGAGTTGATATTGGTAACGGTAACCACCACATCTGTGGCATCGGCACTTCCGAAAAGAAAATAACTTACAATCAATGGCCCCAGCGTAGTGCCTAATGAATTGATACTGCCGCCCAGGTTAAGCCTGTGTGAACCGGTGGCAGGATCGCCCAGCAATATGGCAAACGGTTGCGCAGCTGTTTGCTGAAGCGAAAAGCCCAGCGCCACCACGAAGAAAGATGCGAGCAGGGCAGGGAATGAATTGGCATTGGCCGAAGGAATGATCAGTAAAGCACCCACTACGGAAATCAGCAATCCGTAAATGATCCCTTTCTTATAACCGATCTTGTTAAGGATATCATATCCCAGCAGGTTCGAAAAAATGAACAGCACCAGTGAGCCTATGAAGTAGGCGCCATAGAAGGCAGAGCCTATCAGTTGCGACTGGAACTGGTTCAGGTTAAAATGCGTTTTGCAGAAGGGAATAAAGATGCTGTTCGAAGCAGCAATGAATCCCCAGAAAAAGAATACCATAACGAGCGTGGCAAGCGCCCCGGTATTGGTCGGTTGTTTGGTTTGGCTCATAGCAAGCTGTAGATTTAGGTATGGGGTGTAAAGTAACGAGATTTTAAGGAAGGAAAAATTTTAAGGCCGGAATTTGGTGGAACGTTTTTATTCCTAACTTCAAGTCAATCAAGTCAAACTGCAAGGATGGAGATCATTCATATCAGCGCCGAGTGTTACCCCGTGGCCAAGGCCGGCGGATTGGGAGATGTGGTGGGCGCCTTACCCAAATACCAGTGCAAGGACGGGCATATTGCCAAAGTGGTCATGCCCATGTACCGCACCCGCTTCCTCTATGAAAATGAATGGACGGTCGACTTCAAAGGACAGGCCAATATGGGCAACTGGTTCTTCGATTTTACCATCATCAAGGAAAGCAGCAACAAGCTGGGTTTCGACCTTTTCCTGGTAGATATCAACGGCCTGCTCGACAGGCAGAAGATATACGGGTATGACGATGATACGGAACGCTTCACCGCATTCCAGATAGCGGTGGTCAACTGGATGAACCATTGGGAACACCAGCCCGATATCGTGCATTGCCACGACCACCATACCGGCCTGCTTCCTTTCATGATGCAGTACTGCTATGATTTCAGCAGGCTCAGGAACATACCCACCGTAGTTACCATTCATAACGGGCAATACCAGGGATGGATGGGCTGGGATAAAAGCCGCTATATACCTCGCTGGGACCTCTGGAAAAGAGGTATGCTGGACTGGGCAGATATGATCAATCCCCTCGCAGCGGCAGTCAAATGTGCTTCAAAAGTAACCACCGTAAGCTGGAGTTACCTGGAAGAGCTGCGCTCGAATGCCAACGGCCTGGAGAAACTGTTTGAGTACGAAAAAGGCAAATGTGTAGGCATACTCAACGGCATCGATAACGAAGTATGGAACCCAGGTACAGATACTTATATCGAACACCATTTTACTGCGAAGACAGTAACCGAAGGCAAGCAGAAAAATAAACAGGAGTTATGCAGGAGATTCGGGTTTGATGAAAACAAACCTTTGTTCGTATTTATCGGCAGGCTGGTAAGCGAAAAAGCAGCCGATGTGTTGCCCGATGCATTGCGCACATCCATTTATTACTCCAACGGGGCAGCCAGCTTCCTGGTACTGGGAAGCGGCGATACCAATGTGGAATGGGCTTTTCAGCAGATGAAACATACCTATGAAGGTGTATTCAATGCAGTGATCGGGTATGATGAATCGCTCAGTCACCTCATGTATGCCGGCGCTGATTTCCTGCTCATGCCCAGCCGCGTGGAGCCCTGTGGCCTTAACCAGATGTATGCCATGCGCTACGGAACCGTGCCCGTGGTAAGAAGCACCGGCGGACTGCAGGATACGGTGGTGGATATGGGAGATAAAGACGGCTTCGGCATCCGCTTCAACCATGCCAGCGTGGAAGATATCGGCTATTCCATAGGCCGCGGCATTGCCGTATATGAAGACAAAAAACAAATGGAATCCATGCGCCGCAGAATGATGCAGATCGACCATAGCTGGGAAAGCGCGGTGGAAGAGTATTTGGAAGTGTATAGAAGCTGTAGTAAGTAGTCCATAGTCGATGGTCCATAGTCCATGGCCATGGACCATCGACTATGGACTATGGACCCAAACAAACCATTCAACCATTTCAAACCATAACTCATGGCAAGCATATCCACATCAGTAGTAGCGGTTATTTTAGGAGGAGGGGCGGGGAGCCGTTTGTACCCGCTTACGGCGAGCCGGTCAAAGCCGGCGGTGCCTATTGCCGGCAAATACAGGCTGGTGGATATACCCATCAGCAACTGCATCAACAGCAATATCCAGCGGATGTTTGTGCTTACGCAGTTCAACTCGGCATCACTTAACAAGCATATCAAGAATACGTATCATTTCAGTGCATTCAGTACAGGGTTTGTGGATATACTGGCGGCAGAGCAAACACCCGATAACCCCGGCTGGTTCCAGGGTACTGCAGATGCCGTGCGGCAATCGCTGAGGCATATCTCCAACCTCGATTTTGACTATATCCTCATCCTCAGCGGAGACCAGCTTTACCAGATGGATTTTTCAGAGATGCTGGATGCGCATAAGGCCTGCCATGCAGATATCACCATCGCCACCATCCCCGTTGATTCGCGCGATGCGCCCGAATTCGGCATCCTGAAAACGAATGAGGAAAGTATGATCACTTCCTTTATCGAAAAACCCAAAGCCGATATGCTGCCCGACTGGGTAAGCGATACAGGAGCGGATATGCAGCGGATAGGCAGGAATTACCTGGCATCCATGGGTATCTATATTTTTTCAAAACAGGTATTGTACGATCTTCTTACCTCGAGCCATCCGCAGGCCACTGATTTCGGTAAAGAGATCATACCCAACTCCATATCGAACTACAAAGTAGCCAGCTACCAGTACGAGGGCTACTGGACTGATATAGGAAATATCTATTCCTTCTATGAAGCCAACCTCGCACTTACGCAGGAGATACCGCCATTCAACCTGTTTGATAATACCAAAACAGTATACAGCCGCGCCAGGATGCTGCCACCCGCAAAGATCAGCGGCACCACGCTCGAAAAAACGATCATCGCAGAAGGTTCCATCATCCATGCCAGCCGCATAGAGCAGAGCGTGGTGGGCATACGCTCACGCGTAGGCCACGGCACTACCATTGTAAACGCTTATATCATGGGTAATGATTATTACGAAACAATAGAGGAAATGGACCAGGACAGCCGGAAGGGACTGCCCAAACTCGGCATCGGTGAAAGATGCTATATCAAGGATGCTATCATCGATAAGAACTGCCGAATAGGTAATGATGTACGCATCAATGGCGGCAAACATCTCGCCAATACAGACCATGCTTTATACACCGTCAAAGACGGCATTGTGGTAGTAAAGAAAGCTGCAGTACTTCCTGATGGCTTCGTAATTTAACGTACATAAAAAATGCGCCGGATCATATTATGTGATCCGGCGCATTTTTTTATTTATCGGGACTGTAGGAATGCTACAGCGAAATGATCCACATCCGTTTCTCTGCTTCAGCGCCCCAGTCTTTCAGTCCTTTTTTCAGTTCCGCATACAGTTGCTCCCAGTTCACTTTTTTGCCTTTCTGGTTCGGGCTCAGCTGGGCAGTAGTAGGTTCTGTAAGCTCCAGTTTGGTGGCAAACCATGTGGTGTACAGCCTGGGTACCGCAAGCCCTAAGATCAGCCCGGGAAGCCCGCCAAAAGTTTCAGGGCCGCTGCTCACAGGTATCTGGTCGGTATAAAAAGCCACCACGTATACAGAGTCGCATATTTTGGTAACGGCTTTGCGGCATTCAAACCCGGCAATGGTACGGGTTTCATCCGTAATGCGCCATTCCAGGTTACGCACGCTGTCGTTGATCACATAAGTGTTCTCAAATACATCCCGTTGTGTAGAGGTCCTGTTTGTGCGCAGGTCCTGCAGGGTCACATCCGATTCGGTGGGCTTGGTGCCCCACATCATGTATTTGTTATCAGGATTTTCCTTTGCCAGCTTATACATGGATTTATCACGGCTGAACCAGAGCTCATACACATCGGTTACTGTTTTGGGAAACAGTTTCAGCATGGTCTGCGTCCATGCATTGTCGCTGTTGGCATCCGCCATCATGTGCTGGTTCATCCTTTTCTCGTATTCTACACGACCGCCGGTGATGAACTGTACCTGGGCAGAAGCAGTAAGCCCTGTACCCAGTAATGCTGCTAATAATAACTTTTTCATATCAGAAACCCATGGTTTGAGGTTTGCCATTCTTGGTGAAATTATAGGTAATGGAGAACATAAAATACCGCTGAATGGTTTGATAAGTAGTTGATGTCTGGAAGTTGCTGTTCACGCTCCGCTGGATACCCTGGTTCTGGTTAAACAGGTCATTGATATACAGTTTCGCTTCCCATGCATCGCTCTTGGTAAATACCTTGCGGAAAGTGGGGCTGAACACCACCACATTCTGCTGCCCGGCAAAAGCCTGTGTTTTCTGGTAGAAATTACCTTCCAGGTTCATATCCACAAAGAATTTCGCTTTCTTGAACTTGAGCTGCATATTGGAATAGGTATTGTACGACCAGTATTTGGTAGATACATTCGACTGGATGGATGAAACGGAATTGGTATAGCTCGCATTAAAGTTCATCCAGAAATTGATCATCTTATCAGCCCAGTAACCTGCATTCAGACCTATGTTCGTGTTGTTGTTTACGGTTGTGTTCTTGATGCTGTTCACATAGTTCACATAACGGCTCTTTCCGGGCCCAACACTCAGTCCCACATTCAATGAAGGAATGATCTCGAAACCATAATTGGCATACACGTTCCAGTTGTAATTGCCGTCTACATTCACAGACTGGTTTATCCTCCTGTTCAGGCTGTCTACCGTGCTGGCATTGGAGATGGCATCATTGGTCATGGAGTAGTTCATGCTGATCGACATGCTCCTGCTCTTCAGCACCTTGAAATCGGAAGCCCTGAAACTGAAATTATGCTGGAATGCCTGTTTCAGGTTGGCATTGCCTATGGTAATATTCAGCGGATCGGTATTATCGATCAGGGGCTGTATCTGTGCAAGGGTAGGATTGATGGTATTGCCTGAGTAATTGAATGTGATCCTGCGCTGCGTTTTCGGCATATAGTTCAGTGAAAGCGCAGGGATGAAGTTGTTGAACACTACTTCACGGTCGGTATTCTTCCGTACATCCTTCATATGATAGGTGGAAGAACCTACGCCGGAGCCTATGGAGAAATTCAGTTTCTTCACATTATACCTGAAGTTCACGCTTCCGAGATGGCCGGTGGTATTGAAGATAAAATGGTTACTGAGCGAATCCACCATCGAAGTATATTTTCCCGATCCATCTTTATTGTATGAATCCCTCTGTGCATCGTTCCTGTTCAGGTTCAGCCGGTAGTTCAGTACCAGGAAGGTGTTCTTCCACAATGGCTCGGTATACGTAAGCAATGAATTCACGGTGGTGGCATCCTGCTTGTTTACTTTCAGCTGGTCTACCGTCTGGCTGCTGATAAGCGCTCCCTTATCGTAAAAACTGTTCTGCGCCAGCAGGAACGAATTCTGTGTGCGGTTATTGAAATTGATATCGCTGTTGAGCGAGATCGTGCGTCCCGCTTTCTTGAACTTCTTGCGCCAGAATATATTGTTGTTCATGGTGGTGTTATCATCATCACCATTGGTGGTCCTGTTGCTTTCGTTTACAATATTACCGTCCTGGTCCAGCGACTGGCCAAGGTATTTGCTCACGGAATTGCCTTTTACATTCGACGCACGCACGGTCAGCTTCAATGAGCTGGAAGAATCTATCTGCCATTCATAGATGCTGGTGAGCTTATGCCTTGTTTTATCACTTACCTGGTCCTGCGTGGTCTTGCTGTTAAAGCTGTTGCTGCCCGGCAGCAGGTTGCGCATATCGGTGATGGTAGTGCTTTTTACATTCAGCTTGTTGAACTGGTAAGTGTTGTTGCTGTTGTGCTTGTCCTGGTTCCATTTATTGCTGAAATGCAATCCGCCTGTATATGAAGTGGGATAACCACGGCCATAGCTGAAGTCATCGCCCTGGGAGAACATCATAATACCGCCATCGTCCGTAACCTGTGTGGTTACATTGGCATCGCCGGCATAGTTACGGTTCTCATCCCAGTTAAGCGATTCAAATTTGGTATTGTCTGTAGTGATGTAAGCAGATATCTTTCGTTTTGCCTTGAAAGCATTCACGAGCACTTTACCATAACGGTATTTATCGAAATCGGTACCGGCTTCCACCTTACCGAAATATCCTTTTTTCTTATCCTCTTTCAACTGGAAATTGATGGTCTTGGTCTTTTGACCGTCATCAATGCCTGTAAAAGTGGCCTGGTCGCTTTTCTTGTCAAAGGTCTGCACTTTGTCGATGGCATCGGCGCGCAGGTTCTTGGTAACCACGGCGGGATCATCGCTGAAGAACTCTTCGCCATCTACCAGTACTTTCTCCACTTTCTCGCCCTGCGCCGTAATTTCTCCCTTGCTGTTTACCTGTATGCCCGGCAGTTTCCGCAGCAGTTCCTGCGCATCCGCATTGGGTCCTACATGAAAGCTGTCGGCACGGTATTCAGTGGTATCGCCTTTTACCCTGATGGCAGATATGCGCTGGCGCACGATCACTTCCTGCAATAAGTTGGCCTTGGTGATCAGGGGAAGCATCCCCATATCTTTTTCCTTGCCCTGTTCAATGGAAATATTCTCCACATAATCGGCATAGGTAGGATAGGTGACGAGCATGATATAATCGCCGCCGCCAATATTCTTCAGGCTGAAATTACCCTGTGCATCTGTACGGCCGAATTTTACCATGATGGAATCTTTGGCCCTGAGGATGGTGATCACTGCCTGGCTAAGATTTTGTTTGTTCAAGGTGTCCCTGATAGTACCTTTAAGAGTGCTTTGGGAAAACACTGCAGAAAAGGAAAAAAGACAGGCGATCAATACCAACGCCCTGGTGAATTTTCTCATTGTTAAGCGGTTAATAGATTCTAAAGGATGCTATCCGGCGGCAAAATCCATAACAATCCTTTAAAAACTAAGTATTTAGTTATAAATTAATGTTAAGAATATTCATTATCTGATAATTACCGGTTATGCAAGCATCAGGAAAATCAAATACAGGAGGCAAGGCTAAGCCAAAAGTTGTAAAGCAGGAGCCGGAAAAATATGAAGAGAGGTATTTTGTAGATAAACGGCAAAGTGTATGGAACTATTCGCTGTTTACCGATGAAGATATCCGCAATTTCCAGCAGGGCACGCATTACAGCATGTACCGGCTGCTGGGTAACAAGCAGTTATCTGTGCTGGACACGCCCGGCACCTATTTCGCGGTATGGGCACCCAATGCGGATTTTGTTTCGGTAACCGGCTATTTCAACGACTGGAATAAGGAATCACATCCCCTGTTTGTGCGGCAGGACAGCTCCGGCATCTGGGAGGGTTTTATACCCGGCGTGCCGGAAGGGGAAGCATATAAATACCATATTCATGGATATAAAGGAGTAAAACTCGACAAAGGCGACCCCTACGCCCATTTCTGGGAAAAGCGACCCTATACAGCATCCATCACCTGGCAAACGGAATATGCATGGAAAGATGCGGATTGGATGAAAAGTAGGAAAAAGCACAACGCGCTTTCGGCTCCTTATTCTGTATATGAAGTGCATCTTGCCAGCTGGATGCGGCCCGACAAGGACGATGAGGAAACCTATCATTCCTATGCCACTATAGCGGAAAAGCTGGTGCCCTATGTACAGGAAATGGGATTTACCCATGTGGAATTCATGCCCGTAATGGAGCATCCGTATGATGGGAGCTGGGGATACCAGGGCACCGGCTATTTTGCCCCCACATCCCGCTTCGGCTCACCGCAGGATTTTGCCGCGCTGGTGGATGCATTGCACCAGGCAGGCATCGGGGTAATACTCGACTGGGTGCCCTCGCATTTTCCGTATGATGCACATGGCCTCTTCATGTTCGATGGTACGCATACGTATGAATATGCAGACATGCGCAAGGGATACCATCCCGACTGGAACTCTTATATCTTCAATTACAAAAGGGGGGAAGTAAAGTCTTTTCTCATCAGCAGCGCGCGGTTCTGGTGCGAGCAGTTTCATGCGGATGGATTGCGTGTGGATGCGGTGAGCTCCATGCTGCGCCTGGATTATAGCCGGAACGAAGGCCAGTGGGAGCCCAATGAATACGGCGGCAACGGCAACCTGGAAGCCATAGCCTTTATCAAAGACCTGAATGAAACACTGTACCGCGATTTTCCCGATGTACAGACCATAGCGGAAGAAGCCACCGACTGGCCCGGCATCAGCAAGCCCACTTTTGAAGACGGCCTGGGCTTTGGCATGAAATGGATGATGGGCTGGATGCACGATACGCTGGATTACTTCAAGATGGATCCTTATTACCGGCAGTTTCACCAGGATAAATTTTCCTTCAGCATGATGTATTTCTATAACGAGAATTTCATGCTGCCGTTGAGTCACGATGAGGTGGTGCATGGAAAAAGTCCCATGCTGTATAAAATGCCGGGCGATGAATGGCAGAAATTCGCCAACCTGCGCGCGCTGTACACGTATATGTTTACACACCCGGGTGCCAAACTGCTGTTCATGGGTAATGAGTTCGGCGCTACCACCGAAT
>DASVLZ010000364.1:0-2799 GCA_036384615.1 Sediminibacterium sp. | reverse complement strand
GTTGTACTGGCTCACCGCATCTTTCAGGCTTTTTTCCAGCCTTGTGATGGCCTGGTCAAGAACAGATACCTGCTGCTGGGTAAGCAGTATATCATAGAATGCCTTGCTTACATTCACCGCTACATCTATCTTGCCGGCACTGGTATTTTGTTTCGAGAGCAGGCGTATATCTTCGGAGGAACGTTTAGCGAACAATACATCCCGGTTAAAAATGGTCTGGGTAACATTCAATCCGAAAGCAGATGAATTGAAAGTACCGTTGCGCACATAATTACCCGAGAAAAAGGAAACCGGCAGGTCAAAATTGTGCTGCAGGCTGTAATTGAAATTTACCTGCGGAAACCAGTCCGCCAGTCTCGACTGTAACTGTTTTTCCGTGATTGCCTCATCCAGCAATGACTGCTGCACCAGGGGCTGATGCGTGAGTGCAAACTGCACAACGCGTTCCAGCGTGGCATCCTGCAAAACGGTATCGGTCAATACCTGTGACCTGGCCGTGGCGGCAGTGAACAGGAATACAGCAATAAAGGCATGTTGCAAATATCTTCTCATACTCATGTTGCTTCTTGGTTATCTGTTGTCATCGTTTTTTTTCATTCCATCCCAGCAGAGCCTGAACAGCCCGTCTATGTCTGACTGCGTAAGCCGTTTTCGCTGGTAATGCGCATTTTTTGCCGCTTCATGCACGGCGCCGAACATGAAGGTGAGCAGTGAAAATGTTTCCACATCCTTGAATATACCTTCACTCCTGCCCTTTTCTATGAGCTTATACAAAGGCTTCTTCATCTGCTTTGTAAGCTTCATGGTGCACTCGTTAATAAAGGGGGAATGGTAGCACTGGTCAAGGAATACCACATCTTCAAAATTCTCTATCCTGAACCGCAGGATATTCTCCCATACGATCCGGAAACCGGTTTCAAAGGGCAGGCTTTCATCGTACTCACGGAAATAACTTTCGAGCGATGCCTTGCGGCATTCAGAGAAAAGGGTGCTGATCAGTTCTTCCTTGCTCTTGAAATAAATATACAGGGTACCTGTGGCCATACCTGCCTGCCTGGCTATTTCGCCCATGGTTACTCCTGCCAGGCCTTTTTCCTTTACCAGGTGCAGTACAGCATCAAATATCTGCTGTGATTTTTTATCATCACGTAATTTCAAGCCGCAAACATAAATGAATAATTATTCATTTTTAAAAAACCCGGTGAAATTTTGATGAATGGCGGCGAATAAAAAAGAATGGCCGTTAGTTTTTTATTTCAATGCCTGGTACAGTATCTCTACAGGATGCAATGCTTTGCGTTTTGTACCATCATATATCTGGTGCCTGCAGCTGGTGCCGGGAGCCGCTATCAGCGTATCATCCGGTTGTTTGCGCACGGAGGGGAACAACACCAGCTCTCCTATCTGCATGGAAACACCATAATGTTCTTTTTCATACCCGAATGATCCCGCCATGCCGCAGCAGCCGGAGGGTATGGTTTGCACCGTATAGTTTTCAGGAAAAGACAACATCTTTACGGATGCCCCGAGTGATCCTATCGCCTTCTGCTGGCAATGACCGTGCAGCTTCACCTGCCGTGATGCCGTGGTAAATTGTTCACGGGTAATATTTCCCTTATCCATTTCCGATACAATGAATTCATCTACAAGGAACACGTTTTCAGCCAGCTGTTTTGCAGCAGCCAGGTTCTCTTCCGAGGCGAGGTCAGGATATTCATCCCTGAAGCTGAGTATGGCCGAGGGCTCTATCCCTATCAGCGGTGTTTGTTCTGTTACTAGCGGCGACAGCAATGCGATATTCTCATTGGCGATGGCCTGGGCTTTGCGCAACAACCCTTTCGACAGCCAGGTGCGCCCGCTCTCCCTGTGTTCAGGTATCTCCACGGTATATCCCAATCTTTCCAGCAGCAGGATGGCTGTGATGCCGATATGTGCATCGGTATAGTTGGTAAACTCATCACAGAACAGGTACACTTTGCGGCCGGTGGTGATATCTCTCTCTGTTTTGTGTTTGCGATACCAGCTCATCAGCGTGGTGCGCGAAAGCCTGGGCAGTGAACGCTTCTGCGAAAACCCTGTAACTGCTTTCACCAGGCTGCCTGTAATTATATTTCCCGTGAGGAAATTATACAGCACCGGCATACGCGAGCCCATTTTCGCCGATGATGAAAAACCGGCGATCAGCTTCGCCCTGAAGGGCACACCGTTGGCATCATAATACTGCTGCAGGAATTCCGCTTTGAGCTTGGCCATATCCACATTGGAAGGACATTCCGATTTACATGCCTTGCAGCTGAGGCAGAGGTCCATCACTTCATAAATTTCTGTATGGTCGAAACGGTTCTCCTTCGTGGAATGTGTGAGGAACT
Organism: Sediminibacterium sp.; assembly: GCA_036384615.1. GTDB lineage: Bacteria > Bacteroidota > Bacteroidia > Chitinophagales > Chitinophagaceae > Sediminibacterium. The sequence continues at coordinate 430 of DASVLZ010000364.1, read as the reverse complement.
CGCGGAGGATATTGGCGCGGGCGCGGGTAGTATCTTTTTCATTGCGCGTGGCCATATATGACGGGCACATGGTGCCGCCGGAGAGATGTGTCTTACGGCAATCGCCGGAGCCATTGCACTGTTCTGCATGCTGCAGGATATCCTGCCGGTAAAACCGGAACACCGTTTGGAACGGCGGTGTTTTTTGTCCCGGTTCATAGCGCAGCATGCTGTTCATCGGTGGCGTGTCCACGATCTTGTTGGGATTGAAAATATTAGCGGGGTCCCACAGTTGTTTGATCTCTTTCAGCAGCATATAGTTCTTCTCCCCCACCATCTGCCTGATAAACTCACCCCGCAGCCTGCCATCGCCATGCTCGCCGCTGAGTGAACCCCTGTATCTTTTTACGAGTGTGGCCACTTCTTCTGCGATAGTTCGGAACAGCCGATT
>DASVLZ010000363.1:0-7293 GCA_036384615.1 Sediminibacterium sp. | reverse complement strand
CGGCGGCTCAGCTCATAAAACCTGTTTTTCACCAGCACCGGATCGGGTTGCAGCGAAACAGGAATATCGTATAATTCGAAATGGTTCATGATGGTGGTTCTTAGTCCATGGTCCATGGTCGATAGTCCATAGTTTGTTGTCTTTTGTCATCCATAATCTATAAACCATTGGACTATGGACTATGGACCATGGACTATGGACCATGGACCATGGACCATGGACTATCGACCCATTCACAACTTTTTCACTAAATTACGAAATGCTTACTATTGGTCTTATCAGGGAAGGAAAAATGCCTGCTGATAACCGGGTTGCTTTGTCCCCGGCGCAGTGCAAATGGCTGGTTGAACACATGAAGATACGCGTGCTGGTGCAGCACTCCGGCAACCGTTGCTATACAGATGAAGAATATATGCAGGCAGGTATGCAGGTTACCGATGACCTGCAGGAATGTGATATACTGTTAGGGATCAAAGAAGTGCCGGCCGCACAACTGATCGGGGGCAAAACCTATTTGTTTTTCTCGCATACACGTAAAAAACAGCCTCATAACCGCCCGATGTTTCATGCCATGATGCAGAAGGACATTACACTGATCGATTATGAATGCCTGGAGCATGATGATGGACAGCGTATCATCGGCTTTGGTTTTTTTGCGGGCATCGTAGGCGCACATAACGGCATTATGGCCTATGGCAACCGCACCGGCAAATACCAGCTGGGCAGGGTGAAAGATGTGCAGGACTACCGCACACTTATCCATACCTATTTCGGGCTGAAACTGCCGCCCCTGAAAATAGCTGTTACCGGCAGCGGCAGGGTAGCACATGGCATACTGGAGATCATGAATCTGATGGATGTACAGGAAGTAGAGCCCGATGAATATCTTTCGCGCAGTTTCAGGTATCCCGTTTATGTACAACTGAAGGGTTCCAACCTGTACCGGAACAAATACGGTAAATCATATAGCCGGGATGATTTTCACCGGCATCCCGACCAATATGAATGTGTTTTCCCGGATTACTGCTCTTCTACGGATATACTGATGAATGGCATCTACTGGGATGCAGGTATTCCCCGCCTGTTTACCATGGAAACTATGCAGGACCCTGCCTTCTCTATACAAACCATTGCCGATATTACCGACGATGCATTCGGAAGCGTTCCCTGCAATCTCGGTGATGCCACTATTGAAGACCCGGTATACGGTATTGACAGGATAACGGGTAACAAAACAGCGCCCTACCTGCCGGGCAGTATAGACCTGATGGCCGTGGGTAACCTGCCCAATGAATTGCCGAGGGATGCCAGCCGTTTCTTCGGCGAACAATTGATCAAATACATACTGCCGGACCTCGTAACCGGTTCCGGGGAAGTGCTTAAAAGGGCCACTATTTTACAGAACGGTAAACTAACGCCGGAGTTCTCTTATCTTTCTGATTATGCACAGCAGTGATCCATTATTTCCTGTAAACAGCCCACCGCTGCATGCTATCAGCATTATAAATACAGGTAATAAGGTTTCAGCAGGGAAACAAATTCAGCAGAATAAGCCCCCGATTGCTGAATGGTTATGACTTCTGATGCGGGATCCGTTTCCACTGATGAGAAGCATAACATTATCCTGAAAAAATCATGTTGCTCCGTTTGCCGTACCATCGCTACCCGGTTAGGAAATAAACCGTGTTGCCGTGCCGTTTCCATACAGGCCTGCCCGCGGTGAAAAGGAAGCAGCAATGCCAGTGTACCACCGGTTCCCAGGAGTGAACCTGCAATACTGATCAGTTCGTGCAAAGCCAGTTGATCACTATGCAGGGCCAGGTTGCGTTTTGCATCGGGACTTTTCAGGTTGTTTTCGAAGAAAGGAGGATTGGAAATGATCAGGTCGAACTTTGTATCTAATGTAACTGACCTGATATCGGCATGATGCACCCGCAGCCTGTTGTTCCACGGAGAGTCTTTCATATTTTCCCGTGCCTGTTCATATGCATCTTTATCTATTTCCACAGCATCAATCAGTATATCTGTTTGCTGCGCCAGCATCAGCGATAACAGGCCTGTTCCGCATCCGATGTCCAGCGCGTGTGTAACCGGTGTATGCCGTATATGATCACGTACCCAGGCGCCAAACAAACATGCATCGGTGCACACTTTCATGGCGCAGCGGTCCTGGTAAACGGTAAACTGTTTGAATCGGAAATAATGATTCATTTGTCCTGCAGTTCTTTCAGCAGATCATTCAGGTCGAGCCGCTCGGTAACCATCTGCAGGTTTCCCTGTTCATCGAATGGCCATTGGTCATGCGGTTTATCCCAGTACAATTCCACTCCGTTATGATCCGGATCATCGAGATATAATGCTTCGGAAACACCGTGATCAGACGCGCCGGTGAGAGGGTAACCAGCGTCTGTTAATCTTTTCAGGATAGCCGCCAGGTCTTGGCGGGTAGGGTAGAGTATGGCTGTATGAAACAGTCCCGGCCGGTGCACATCGGCAGGTGATGCTCCTTTGCTGTACCATGTGTTCAGCCCAATATGATGGTGATATCCGCCGGCAGAAATAAATGCTGCCTGCGTGCCATATTTCTGCATCAGCTGAAACCCCAGTAGTCCCTGGTAAAAGGCGAGCGACCTGTCGAGGTCGGCTACTTTCAGGTGTACATGCCCTATCCTGGTCTGGGGTGGTACGATATAATCCATACCCAAAATTCCATAAAAAAACCATCCGCAACATGCGGATGGCTGACAGAAATTGTTGAAATGCGTTATTTATTGCTCGTAAGGCTCGCCATCAGGTATTCCTGGTTAAGGCGTGCGATATTGTCGAGCGATATTTCTTTAGGGCAGGTAGCTTCACAGGCGCCGGTATTGGTGCAGGAGCCGAAGCCTTCCTTATCCATCTGGGCCACCATGCTTAGCACACGGCTTTTGCGCTCGGGATCACCCTGCGGAAGAAGGGCCAGGTGAGAGACCTTGGCGCTCACGAACAACATGGCGCTGCTGTTCTTACAGGCTGCCACGCAGGCACCGCAGCCAATACACATGGCAGCAGCAAATGAAGCATCCGCATCATCTTTAGGAATAGGAATGGAGTTGCCATCAACAGCATTGCCCGTGTTCACGCTTATATAACCTCCCGCCTGTATAATGCGGTCGAAAGCAGTACGGTCTACCATCAGGTCTTTGATCACCGGGAATGCATTGGCGCGCCATGGCTCCACCACAATGGTATCGCCATCCTGGAAAGCACGCATATGCAGCTGGCAGGTGGTATTGGCATGCCAGGGCCCATGGGGTTTGCCGTTTATATACATGGAACAGGCGCCGCAGATGCCTTCGCGGCAGTCATGATCGAAAGTAATCGGGTCTTCGCCATCCCTGATCAGTTGTTCGTTGAGTACATCGAACATTTCCAGAAAACTCATTTCGGATGAAATGTTCTCTACACGATACATTTTGAATGCCCCTTTTGTTTCCGCATTTTTCTGGCGCCACACTTTCAGGTTGAGGTTCATGTTGTAATGTTCCATAGTATATATTTAACAGCCGTTGATAATTTATTGTATGCAATTGCCTGTTGACCGGTGCATGGTTTATTTATAATTCCGCTGCGTGGGTTTGATCACATCGTACACCAGTGGTTCCTTGGTCAGTTCCCAGTTGCTTTCGCCTTTGTATTCCCATGCAGATACAAACATGAAATGGGCATCATCGCGCAGCGCTTCGCCTTCTTCCGTCTGGTATTCTTCCCTGAAATGCCCGCCGCAGCTTTCGTTGCGGTCCAATGCATCCTTGCACATCAGCTCGCCCAGCTCCAGGAAATCGGCTACGCGGTTGGCTTTGTCCAGCTCGGGGTTCATTTCATTGATACCTCCGGGTATGCGTACATCTTTCCAGAACTCTTTTCTCAGCACCTGTATTTCGGTGATGGCTTCCTGTAATCCTTTTGCATTACGGGCCATACCGCATTTTTCCCACATGATCTTGCCCAGGCGTTTGTGGAAACTTTCCACGCTCTGGCTGCCCTTGATGTTCATCAGTGTATTGATCCTGTCTGCCACCGCTTTTTCTGTTTCTTCAAATGCAGGATGATCGGTACTGATTGCTTTGGCATATATTTCATCGGCTAAATAATTACCGATGGTATAAGGTATCACAAAATAACCATCTGCCAGTCCCTGCATCAGTGCCGAAGCGCCGAGGCGGTTGGCCCCGTGGTCGCTGAAATTGGCTTCACCTAATGCATACAGCCCCTGTACACTTGTCTGCAGTTCATAATCCACCCACAGGCCTCCCATGGTATAGTGTACGGCAGGGTAGATGCGCATCGGCACTTCATAAGGATTCTCTCCCGTGATCTTTTCATACATGTCGAAGAGGTTGCCGTATTTCTCCTTCACCACTTCCTTACCCATGGCGATGATCTCTTCCTGTGATGCATGGTCATTGCCTTCCTTGCCTGCTTCGATCTTACCGTAGCGGGTGATGGCAGCGGCGAAATCGAGGTACACGGCCTGCTTGCTGGAGCCTACGCCATATCCCTCATCGCATCTTTCTTTCGCTGCGCGGGATGCCACATCGCGGGGAACAAGGTTGCCGAATGCGGGATAACGTCTCTCGAGGTAATAATCCCTTTCGTCTTCAGGTATTTCACTTGCCTTCCGTGTGTCGCCTTTCTTTTTGGGCACCCATATACGGCCATCATTACGCAGCGATTCGGACATCAATGTCAATTTGGACTGGTGTTCGCCGCTCACGGGTATACAGGTAGGGTGTATCTGTGTAAAGCAGGGGTTGGCGAATGCCGCTCCTTTTTTATGTGCTTTCCATGCCGCGGTAACATTGCTGCCCATGGCATTGGTGGATAAATAGAATACATTGCCATAACCGCCGCTGCAAAGCAATACGGCATGGCCGAAATGCCTTTCCAGTTTGCCGGTGACCAGGTCGCGGGCTATGATGCCCCTTGCCTTGCCATCGATGGTTACGATGTCGAGCATTTCGTGGCGGCTGTACATTTTTATATTACCCAGCGCCACCTGCCTTTCCAGCGCCTGGTAAGCGCCTATCAGCAACTGCTGGCCTGTTTGTCCTGCGGCATAAAATGTTCTCTGCACCTGTGTACCGCCGAAAGAGCGGTTGCTCAGCAAACCACCGTATTCGCGGGCAAAGGGTACGCCCTGTGCCACGCACTGGTCAATGATATTGGCGCTCACTTCTGCCAGGCGATGCACATTGGCTTCCCTGGAACGGTAGTCGCCACCTTTAACGGTATCATAAAAGAGACGGAAAACGCTGTCGCCATCGTTCTGGTAGTTCTTGGCAGCATTGATACCGCCCTGTGCGGCGATGGAATGCGCGCGGCGCGGAGAATCCTGGAAACAGAATGCTTTTACCTTATAACCCAGTTCGCCAAGTGATGCGGCGGCCGAAGCGCCCGCCAGTCCTGTACCGATCACGATCACTTCCAGTTTACGCTTATTGGTAGGATTCACCAGTTTGCAATGTCCTTTGTAATCGGTCCATTTCTCTTCTAAGCGGCCGGCAGGAATTTTTGCATCTAACATATTGCGAGGTTTGTCGTTTGATAATCGGGGGCGTGGTGCGGATACTGGCGGGTTTACCGTTCAGTGATCCATGTACACGCTATGCTATCCATCCAAAGTAAAAGCTCAGCGGCATCATGGCGAAGATGAGCGGCACGATCACGGCAAAGCCGTAGCTGATGGCTTTGATCATGGAGAAATAGCGTTTATTATGCACACCATAGGTGCGGAATGCGCTTTTGAAACCATGCGCCAGGTGATATGCCAGCGCAATACAGCCGATGATATAAGCGATCACCACCCACAACACGCTGAATTCGGTTTTCATTTTTTCATAGAGGTTGATCTCTTCCCCGAGCAGAAAGCCCTGGTGGGAACGGTTGGGAAACCAGAAATTGGCCAGGTGCAGAATCAGGAACAATAATATCAGGGTACCCAGCAAGCCCATGCTGCGGCTGTACCATTTGCTTCCGCGGTTGCCGTAATCAATGGCATATCCTGCGGAGCGCTTGCTTTTATTCTGAACAGTGAGTATGTAGCCCTGAACAATATGCAGTATCAATCCGGCGAATAAGCCGATCTCGAGAATCCGGGGAACCCAGGTGCCGCCCATGAAATGCGCACCCTGCAAAAACATCTCTCCGCCATCATTAGCCCAGATGCAGGCATTGAGGCCGGCGTGTATAATCAGGAAAAGGATCAGGAAAAGGCCGGTGAAACCCATCACCAATTTCTTTCCTATAGACGATGTGAAGACTTGTTTCCAGGTCATAATGCAGTTTTAGGTTTCAAATTCGCTGCAAATTTAACTCATGAACAAATGCTGCCCGCAACTTTTTTGCAGATGCCTGTTGGCTGCATGCTTTAACAGGCCCGGAGGATCATCCATTCGTCAATTCAATTTCCCAATTCCATCGGCTCTGACTACATTTGAAGCATGTTCAGGCTTTTCAGCATTTTATGGAACAGTTTCCGCATGGCGCTGCAGGAATTGCGGGTAAACAAATTAAGGACTTTCCTGTCCCTCTTTGGTATTACCATCGGCATATTCTGCATCATCGGCGTGCTGGCTACCGTTGACAGCCTGGAACGCAAGGTGCAGAATGATATCAAGGCTTTTGGCAATAACACCATCTACATCGACAAATGGAACTATGGCGGCGGGGGAGATGGCCAGTACCCCTGGTGGAAATACATCAAACGCCCGCCGATGCGGATCGAAGAGATGCATTTTGTCAAATCAAAAAGCCAGCTGGCAGCCAATGCGGCCATGTTTGTTTCCAGTAATGTAAATCTCAGCTTCCGGGATAATACCCTTACCAATGTAAACCTGTATGGTGTATCGGAAGAATTCAATGCCATACAGACCATCGACATTGAATACGGACGTTACCTGATAGAAACAGAATTCCAGCGCGGAACCACTACAGGTGTTATCGGGTATGAAGTGGCGAGCCAGCTATTCCCCGACCCGCAGAAAGCAGTGGGACAGCAGGTATCTTATAACGGCAAGCGTGTTACCATTATTGGCGTGATCAAGAAACAGGGACAAAGTTTTGTAGGCGGATTTGATTACGACCAGTGCGTGATCGTTCCGTACCGCTATTTTGCAAGTGTGTATAACCCCGATAACAGCAGCCCTTTTATTATGGTGCAGGGAAAATCACATATCCCTTCATCGGCCCTGCAGGATGAACTGGTGGGCATCATGCGCCAGTCGAGAAGACTGAGCCCTACGGAAGAGGATA
>DASVLZ010000362.1:0-3328 GCA_036384615.1 Sediminibacterium sp. | reverse complement strand
CGGGTTCTTTGATTTTACAGGGAACAGGTCAGCATATTTTGCAGCCAGCGGGTATGCAGCAATTATCTTGTCTGCATAGGAAAGTGCCGAATTAAAATCCGCAGCAGAGCCGCCCAATGCATTATTGAAATTCCATCCCCTGGTCAGGTACACACGCGCCAGTAAAAACTGCGCGGCGCCTTTGGTAGCCCTTCCATAATCGGATGCTGTGGCAGGAAGGTTTTTCTCTGCTTCCAGCAGGTCTGCGATGATCTGTTTGTATACATCGGCAGAAGCAACCCGTACGGCAGACTTACTTGCGCCCTGCACTTCTTCCAGGGGCATGGGAATATCGCCCCATTGCTGCACGGCATAGAACAGGCAGAGTGCGCGCAGGAACTTCGCTTCAGAAACCCTGATGGCTTTCTGTGCATCCGTCATGCCTGTTACGGCAGCCGCACGGCTTACTGCAGTATTCGTTCTGCCGATCTCGGTATACAGCAGGGTCCACAAAGTACCCACATCAGCCTGCGCCCCGTTCAGGCCCACATCATACTGGTTAATAGAGCCTGCAGTAGGCCCCGAGGTGGCAAATTTGGGATCATTATATCCGCCGGGATAAAAAAGATCCGTTCCATTCAATACCAGCTGGCGGGCCTGGTGAATATTGCGCAGTAAAGGATAACATGCCTTAACCAGGTCTTCAAAACCCGATGCCGTTTTATAATACACATCGGTGGTTAATGTGGACACCGGCGATTCGGTAAGAAAATCTTTTTTACAGCCTGCAGCAAGTACGCCTGATAAAATAAAGGCAACTGCAGTTTTACGTATATGATATCTTGATTTCATAATGCGTGTTTTAATAAATTAGAAACTGATATTTAATCCAAGTGTCACAAGCATAGATGGCACATCATCCTGGTAAATGGCTGAATTAAATTCAGGATCGAAACCTATATACTTCGTAAAAATGAACGGGTTGGATACCTGCGCATATACACGTGCGAGTGACATTCCCCACCTGTCTTTCAGTTTTTTAGGCAATGAATAACCCAGGGTGATATCAGAAACACGCAGGAAGCTTGCATCCTGGTAATTGATGGCCGACCTGTAAGGGTTTGCCACAAAGGGTGAGAAATAGGTGTTGGACGGATTGTCTTTGGTCCAGTAGTTCAGTTCTGCCAGTGAGTTATAGCGGTTGCCCAGCTCACCGAAGGTGCCTGAAAGGGTTGAATTGCTGTACTGTACACCATTCCTGTAATAGAGGAAGAAAGAGAAATCAAAATTCTTATAACTGAACCTGTTGGTAAGGCCCATCAGCCAGTTAGGCAATTGTGTGCCCAGGTACACCCTGTCATCAATATTATCGGTTGAAGAGATCACATTATCATGGTTCTGGTCAACCACGCGCACAGAGCCGGGAACCTGTTTGTAAACAGCCGCCTGTGCCGCATCCGATGTTTGCCAGATACCGGCAAACTGGTAATCGAAATTGCCCCTGATAGGATATCCCACGAATAACTTGTTCCCCTTATCAACCAGTTGTCCATCGCCATACAGTTCCAGCAGCTTATTGTTGTTCTTCGTGAAAGTGAGCGTGCTTGTCCAGCGGAAGTTCTCTTTTTCTACGTTAACTGTATTCAGGGTAAGTTCGATACCCCTGTTCTGTATGGAACCGATATTGGCAGTAACCTGGTTAAAGCCTGATACTGTTGGTATCTTCTGGTTCAGGATCAGGTCTACTGTTTTCCTGTTATACACTTCGAGTGAAGCAGATATCCGATTCCTCAGAAGGCTGAAGTCGAGGCCGATGTTCAGTTCCTTGCTTCTCTCCCATTTCAGGTCTTTGTTGGCAAGGTTAAGCGGTGCAAAACCATTGGCTGGAGCGCCGCCGAAATCGTATCCTGTACCCAGCAGGCTTGCCTGTGTGCTATAGGGGTTTACGGTAGCATTACCCACCTGGCCGTAGCTGGCCCGCAGTTTTACGTTGGAAAATATATTCTGCTGCGCCATAAACGCTTCATTGCTTATTTTCCAGCCTACCGCAACAGATGGGAAGAATGCCCATTTATGGCCTTCCGCCAGTTGCGATGCACCATCATAACGGCCGGTAAGGGTTAACAGGTATTTATCATCATACGCATAATTGACCCTTCCCATATAGGAAGAAAGCGTACGCTCCACGAGTGAACTTCCCTGTGCGGTAAGCGTACCCGTATTCAAAGCATACCAGAATGAATTGTAAGGAAGGTCTTTTACCGATATGGTGGCCAGTTCATCCCTTTGATAAAAGGAACTCTGCAGGCCGGTGAAATCCAGTTGGTGCTTACCGAATCCTTTTTTATAGGTAAGGATATTATCAATGGTGTAGCTGCCTGTTTTCCTGTTATCCAGCTGTGTCCTCGGCAGTTTACCAACCTGCGATTTGGACCACATGCCCCTCCAGTCGCCAACCTGCTGCGCATTATAGGAAGCCGAGATGGAAGAGCGCAGGGTAAGGCCTTTCAGCAGCGTGAGTTCCAGGTAGGCATTGCCGATGGTAGACAAAGTAGTGGTTACGAGTTTCGACTGGTCGGGTTGAATATCGAGCAGCGGGTTGGGAACCTGTTTGTCATTAATGCCCATCCACACAGCATATCCATCCACATCAATATCGCCGTTCTGGCTTGGGTTAGCCAGGTCTTTATAATATACGGTACCGGTAGGCCTTGCACGGAATGCGCCACGCAACGATTCCTGATCGCCCCAGTTCTGGTCGCTGTAAGACGCATATGCGGTAAATCCTAATTTTATAAAATCATTGATCTTACTGTCGAGGCCGCCGTCTACATTATATCTTTTAAACCCTGTGTACAATACATTCCCGTTTTCATTCAGGTAGCCGGCAGAAAAACGGTAAGTGGTTTTATCACTGCCGCCGGAAACACTGATATTATGTCCTGTCTGGAGCGCGTTCTCGGTAATGAGATCTGCCCAGTTGGTGGTGATGTTGTTATCAATATTTGCCTGCTCCGCAGTGGTAAATACGGTTGCGGTCATACCTGCAGCCAGGCGGTCTGTATAAGTGAGTTTATAAAACTCTGCCGTGGTCCTTAATTTAGGCACATGCGCGAGGTATTTTTTTCCTACATAGGCATCATAGGTTACTTTAGGTTTTCCCGAAACACCTTTTTTGGTAGTAACGATCACCACGCCGTTGGCGCCGCGTGCACCGTAAATAGCAGTGGAAGAGGCGTCTTTCAGCACATCCATCGACTGGATATCATTCGGGTTCAGCATATTCAGGTCGCCTCCGATCAAACCATCGATCACCACCAATGGCTGGGTGGAATTGTTGATCGTGTTT
>DASVLZ010000361.1:0-2536 GCA_036384615.1 Sediminibacterium sp. | reverse complement strand
CGAGAATAGCGCCGGGTTCGCCTTTCACGAAAAAGCGGTTCTTGCTTTGCTCCCTGTTCTCTTTGGTGCATTCCAGTATAAAATGATCGATCAGCTCGCTGGCGCTGGGCCGGTATTTGAGTGCGATCAGGTTGGCGCGCAGCGATTCATCCACGCTGTGAAAATGCACGCACAGCAATCCCGTTTCTTTCGGCGGCAGGGGCACCAGGTTCAGTTTGATCTCGGTAATGAATGCCAGCGTGCCTTCCGAGCCGGCAATCAGCGAGCAGAAATTAAAATCATCGCCTCCTGCTGTAAACGGAGCCGAATCAACCAGCATGTCTACCGCATATCCCGTGTTCCTTCTTTCCACTGATTTTTTGGGAAATTCTTTCCTGATCTCCTGCTGCGTATCGTAATTGCTCAGCAGCCTGCGTGTATGCCGGTATATATTTCCTTCGAGGCCTCCTGTTTCGCATTTGGCATGAAATTCATCTATGGTAAGTTCACCAAAAACAGCTTCGCTGCCATCGCTGAGGATGGCTTTCACTTCGAGCAGGTGTTCCCTTGTGCTCCTGTATATAACGGAATTGGAGCCGCAGGAATTATTGCCCACCATGCCGCCGATCATGGCACGGTTGGCGGTGGATGTTTCGGGGCCGAACAATAACCCATATGGTTTCAGGAACAGGTTCAGCTCATCGCGCACTACTCCGGGTTGTACCCTTACCCACCGTTCCTCTTCATTCAATTCAATAATGGAAGTAAAATGTTTGGATACATCCACTACAATGCCGTTGCCCACTACCTGGCCTGCCAGTGAAGTACCTGCTGTGCGCGGTATGAGTGATGTATTATTCTCTGCGGCAAAACGGATAAGCTGGCGGATATCTTCCTCCGATGCGGGTATGGCCACTGCCAGGGGCATTTCCCTGTAAGCAGAAGCATCTGTGGCGTACAGGGTACGCATAGCGCTATCATCAAATAATGCTCCCTGCAGTTTGCGGGATAGCCGCTTCAGTTCCTGGTTCATCAATACTTTGTGTTACGGTGCATACAAAAATAACTGTTTGGAAGGATTGACGTTGAGGAAATGCAGTTTTGATATTTTCCGTATCTTTGTACTGCTAAAAAGTTTTGAGCCTGCATATCTCATCCCATGATGGGTGTTGCCAGTACTGGCACGGGGGCAAAAGGATTTTTTAGCTTTTTTATTTATTCTTCCTTTTCATCATATAGGTTCTGCAAGGTTTCATATTTATCTTTCAAGGCATCAAAATAGCGACTTTCACCTGTTAACAGCTTTCTCTGCACGGCCCATATCAGGTTATCAGTTTTAATCATTCCAATAATCAGATAAGACTGAAAACCATCTGTACCTACCAATGGTTTCCTGCGGCTTCCATAAAATACAGGATCTCCGCTTTCATCTATAAAGAGATATGTCTTTTTTATTCCCATTGCTGCTGTCAGATTAGTGCCTTTAGTAAGGCCGGAGTGTTCACAACAAACTTGCTAACGGCCGAATGTAAAGAGGTTTCCCCTGGCAACTATAGCGCCATCAGATTTCACGAAAGAAAAAAACGATATCTTACCGCAATAGCGTAATACTCCCCGTAATATGCCGCAACTGTGGAGAAAGGTATATCACATAATAGTAGGTACCTATGGGAAGCGGCTTACCATTCATTGTTCCGTTCCACGGAACGGGATAACCTGCCGAATGGAATACACGGCCGCCGTTGCGGTCATATATATCTACAGATGCATCGGGGAAACCCTGTATGCCGGGAAGCATCCATGTGTCGTTGATGCCATCACCGTTAGGAGAAAACACATTGGGCGGTGGTGCGATCTGAAGCAGCAGCAGTACCGATGCCACTGCAGAACAGCCCGAAGGATTGGTTACCTGTACGTAATACGTTCCGCTCTCCGCTATCCTTGCAGGATCTGTTACAGGCAGGGTTCCCGATGCATCCCTCCAATACCGCATGGTATAGCCGGCAATATCCATACTGTACAAAGAAGGATCTGTGAGGTCTGCCGTATTGGGATATACATACGGCGGCGGCTGAACAATATGGAAAGGCGGCACCGTATCAATGCTCACCACAACAGGCGCCAGGTCTACACATCCTTCGGCATTGGAAGCCTTTACATAATACCTGCCCGAAGTATCCACTTTTTTCGGATAATCGAGGTAATTGAAAGCCGTATCGAGGAAATATTGAAAGGTAAGTCCGCTGCTGCTGCCTGCGGTCCACCTGCTCTCTGTAAGATCTACTGTGGCGGGTGGACAAACCCCTATGCTGTCACGGAAGGAAAATAAAAATGGTGACGGAGCTTTTTCGATAGTTGTATACAGGGTATCCGGGCAGCCCGCGCCGGGATAGGGTAATACTTCCACCGCATATTTTGTATTGATGGGCGGTATCGGTTTCAGCTTAAGGGTGCTGCCTGTTCCCAATACCTGTGAAAAATCGCCCGGGTACCAGCGGTATTCCTTAAAACCAAACGGGGCGATCAGCGTGGTGCCGGTGGCATCTTCGCATATCCT
>DASVLZ010000360.1:0-4522 GCA_036384615.1 Sediminibacterium sp. | reverse complement strand
AGAATGATCGATGAACTCTCGCAGCAGCCGGTTGTTCAACCGCCCATCGCAGATAATGGTATTCCAGTGTTTTTTGTTCATATGATACCCCGGTAATACATGCTGTGGGTATTCCTCTCGCAGCTCCAGGGCCCTGTCGGGATCGCATTTTACATTAAACTGTAGGGGATGGTTATTAAGCCCGGCCAGTAAGAACACTTTCCCATTTACCTTAAATACCAATGTATCCGGCCCAAATGGTAATGTTTCTTCCACCCCGTCCTTACCGAGGCAGTATTCGCGCAGTTGTTCGATATTCATAAAAGCATATTGCAGATTGCCAATTGCAGATTGCAAATGGAGAACGTACTTGCCGGACACGGGAACCCTCGTGTCTGGGTAGAAGATTGTTCAATCTGCAATTTACAATCTGCAATCTGCAATTTTTCTATTCTCCCTACTTTCGTATCTCCAAACCCGCCCTTCTTTGGAAAACTACCTCAAACAATACCGCAGTTTCATCAATAGCTACTATGTGAGCGATGGCATCCGTATGACTGTGGGCATACTGGCGCCGGTGCTGTTGTTTGCATGGTTGGATATGTTATCGGTAGGGCTTGCCCTGGCATTGGGCGCATTAAGCGTGAGCCTTACTGATACACCCGGCCCCATACACCACCGGCGCAATGGTATGCTGGTGTGCGGGGTACTGGTATTTGCCGTGGCATTGATAGCCGGGTACGGGCAGATGGTACCCTGGCTGTTCATGGTATTGCTGCCGCTATGCTGTTTTGCTTTTTCCATGATCGGGATATATGGGGCCAGGGCTACTTCAATAGGTATAGCCGCCCTGGTAATACTGGTATTGCAGACCGAAAGTGAGGCCACGGGCATTTATATCCTCTACAATGCACTGTTTCTCCTGGCCGGCGGTGCCTGGTACCTGCTGCTGAGTACCCTGCTGTATTCCATCAGGCCTTATAAGATCATTCAGCAGGCGCTGGGTGAATATGTGATGTCGGTGGCGGAATACCTGAAAGCAAAAGCCAGGTTCTACGATGCCGGGTTTCATTTCGATAAAGGGTATGAAGAGATCCTTCGCGCGCAGATAACAGTACAGGAAAAACAGGCACTGGTGGCCGAGCTCATCTTCAAAACGCGCAGCATGGTAAAGGAATCCACTCATACCAGCCGGGTGCTGATGATGGTATTCCTCGATGTGTCGGACCTGTTTGAAGTGGTGATGACATCGCACCAGGATTATGAAAAGCTGCACCGTTATTTCGATGACAGTGGTATACTGGAAGAATACAGGAAGCTGATCGTAACCTTAGCCAATGAACTCGATACGGTGGGCATAGCCCTCAAAAGCGGCCGCCGCTCCCTGCATGATGAAACCATCGATGCCGGCCTTACCGAGGAAAGACAGCACCTGAAAGAGCTGCGGGCAAAAGAACTGAATCCCGAGAACCTCGAAGGGTTCATCAGCCTCAGGCATATACTCGACAGTATTGATGAACTGGCTACCCGCATCAGAACGCTGCACCAGTATACACGGTACGATGCCAGGCTGCGCCGCAGGAAGATCAGCGCACCCGATCCCAGCGCATTCATCAGCCATGAACCGATAGATCCCAAACTATTACTGGATAACCTGAGTTTCCAGTCAAACATCTTCCGTCATTCCGTACGGATAGCGGCAGCGGCATTGTTTGCGTATATCATCGGGCAGTTCCTTTCATTCGGGCATAGCTACTGGATACTGCTGACCGTGATCGTAATACTGAAACCCGGCTACAGCCTTACCCGCAAACGTAACTGGGAAAGGCTGGGAGGCACGTTGATGGGCGCCGCGCTGGGCGCTTTGCTGCTGTACCTGCTGCACGACAGAACCTCCATACTCATACTGCTTACGCTGAGTATGATCGGTACCTACAGCTTCATGCGCAAACAGTATTTTGTGAGTGTAACGCTGATGACGCTCTACCTCCTGCTGATGTTCCATTTGCTGGAGCCGCATGATTTTAAGATGATACTGCAAGACCGTATCATTGATACCGCCATCGGTTCAGCCATAGCCTTTGTATTTGGTACATTGTTCTCGCCTGTATGGGAGCACGAGCAGATCAATGTGTATATGAAGAAAACACTCACAGATGCATTGCTGTATTACCGCTCTGTATCAGCAGCATTTACCGGGGGAACGGCAGATAAAAAAGCGCTTATCCTGTTACGGAAGAACAGCTGGGTATCTATGGCCAACCTGTCGGACGCATTTACGCGGATGCTGTCTGAACCCAGGCGCAGGCAGAAGAACATACAGCAGGTGCACCAGTTCGTGGTGGCAGTACATATGCTCAATGCGCATATTGCTACCTTATCGTATTATATCAATACACTGGAACAGGAATATATAAGTGAAGAATATATACCGCTGATCAATGCCAGCGTATTTGCCCTGCAGCAATCAAAGAAAAAGATGGAAGGTGTTATGGAAGAAAGCATTCAGAAACCCGATACCTCGCAGATACGTATACTCGATAAACGCGTTAATGAACTAATGCGCAAACGCCAGGAAGAACTCCGCGCCGGCCAGATGGAAACCACCACAAGACGTTATCTCTCCGATTTCAAATCCATCACTGATCAGTTCTACTTCATCTATAAAATATCTATGGATATTGAGAGGGTATGTGGGAAGATGGCTGAGTAGTTGATCAGTTGACAAGTATTAGTCTTACCAACTGATTAACTATTCAACTAATCAATCATCTTTTTGATCACATCCACCAACTCTCCCTTGGTAATAGGAATACCCATTACCTTGTTATAAGGTTTGGCATCTACAAGGTATTGATCACGGAGTATTTTAACGAGCTGGCCGTTGTTGATCTCGGGTACCAGCACTTTCTCAAAGTTTTTGAGGATATCCCCCAGGTTTTTTGGGAATGGCCGTACATATCGCAGGTGTACATGGCTTACGTCATGCCCTTCCGCTATCAGCTGTAATACTGCGCTTTTGATGGCGCCATAGGTAGAGCCCCATCCGATCACCAGCACCTTGCCTTTCTCTGCGCCTGCCTCTATTTTTTGCAGGGGTATATGATCGGCGATCCTGTCTACCTTGGCCTGGCGTATGTTCACCATATGCTGGTGGTTTTCGGGCTCATAGTTGATATTGCCGGTAACATCCTGTTTCTCCAGCCCGCCGATCCTGTGTTCCAGTCCGGGCGTACCGGGTATAGCCCAGGCGCGCGCCAGTTTTTCATCTCTCCGGTACGGCTGGAATTTAGGCTCATCATCCGCCAGCCCCTTCTTGAAGTTGACCTGTATCGGCTGCAGGTCGGCAGAGGATGGAAATTTCCAGGGCTCTGCACCATTGGCAATATAACCATCGCTGAGCAGCGTAACAGGTGTCATATGCTGAATGGAAATGCGCACCGCTTCATACACCGCATCAAAACAATCACTGGGTGTGGATGCTGCGATCACGGGCATGGGGCACTCCCCGTTCCTGCCGTAATAAGCCTGCAGCAGGTCGCTCTGCTCCGTTTTGGTAGGCAGGCCGGTAGAAGGTCCGCCCCTCTGTATATTGATGATCACCAGCGGTATTTCGAGCATTACAGCGAGTCCCATGGCTTCTGTTTTCAAAGCCATGCCCGGGCCTGAAGTGGCGGTAACTCCCAGGGCGCCGCCATAGCTGGCGCCGATAGCCGCAGCAATAGCGGCGATCTCATCTTCGGCCTGGAATGTTTTTATATGGAATGCCTTATGCCTGCTCAGCTCATGAAGTATATCGGAAGCGGGAGTAATGGGGTAAGCGCCCAGGAAAACTTCCAGCCCGCATTTTTCGCCCGCGGCAACCAGTCCCAAAGCCAATGCCTGGTTACCCATGATGCTGCGGTAAAGGCCGGGCTTCATTTTGGCTTTTTCCACTTTATAACGCGTGGTGAAAGCTTCAACGGTATCACCGTAATTATAACCGGCCTGCAATACTTTGATATTACTTTCCAGTATCACCGGCTTCTTGCCAAACTTCTCGCGCAGGAAGGTAATAGTGCTTTCGAGGTTACGGTTGTATAGCCAGTAAATAAAACCTAACACGAACATGTTCTTGGCCCTGTCGCGCTCCTTATTACCCAGTTCGGGAAAATCCTTCACCGCCTCGCGTGTAAGCTTGGTTACATCGATCCTGATAACATCGTAATTATCCAGGCTGCCGTCTTCCAGCGGATTTACTCCATCGGGGTAATTGGCCAAACGCAGGTTCTTGGCATCGAAACCTTCCGTATTAACGATAATCTTACCCCCGGGCTTCAGTGCTTTCAGGTTTACTTTCAGTGCCGCCGCATTCATCGCTACCAGCACATCGGCAATATCACCCGGCGTGAATACTTTACTCGAAGAAAAATGCAGTTGAAAGCCACTCACACCCGGCAAAGTGCCGATAGGGGCCCTGATCTCCGCGGGGAAATCGGGGAAGGTGGCTAAATCAATGCCTAATAAAGCCGTATTGTTGGTAAACTGTTGGCCGGTGAGCTGC
>DASVLZ010000359.1:0-6258 GCA_036384615.1 Sediminibacterium sp. | reverse complement strand
AACTCCATCGCCGCCGCAATAGTAATGGCCTTGGCCTCCCTGAACCCCGGTATCCTGTTATTCACCATATCCTTAATGGTAAGCGTACTCAGTTTCAGCAGGTCGTTGTCAGCAGCCTGCAAGACCTGCCTGGCCACATCCAGCGCGTTTATGGCAGGAGTGCCATTATTGATGAGAATGGCCAGTAATTCTGAATTGCTAAGAGTGTGCGCACCATAATGCAGGAGCTTTTCCCTCGGCCGATCATCAGGAGCCCAATGTTTGATAGAAAACTTGCGCATAAAGAAATTTTTGGATAAAATCAATATACAATTTCTTAACCTTATCTATATCTTCGCTGCAAGTCCTCACTATTATGAACCCATCCGTTAAGATATTCTCCGGCACCGGTTCTCAAAAACTCGCGGAGAAAATCGCACAACGCTTCGGCGCCACCATCGGCAAGATCAATATCCAGAAATTCAGTGACGGCGAATTTCAACCCATTTTCCTGGAAAGCATCCGCGGTGATTATGTGTTTCTCGTACAGAGCACTTTCGCCCCTACGGATAACCTGATGGAACTGCTGCTCATGATCGATGCTGCCAAAAGGGCCAGCGCCTACAGGATCGTTGCCGTAATTCCTTATTATGGCTTTGCCCGCCAGGACAGGAAAGATAAACCCCGTGTGGCCATCGGTTCCAAACTCATAGCTACGCTGCTCCAGGCTGCAGGTGCCGACAGGGTAATCACCATGGACCTGCACGCCCCCCAGATACAGGCTTTCTTCGATGTGCCTGTTGACCATCTCGACAGCTCCGCCATATTCATACCTTATATCGAACAATTAAAGCTGGATAACCTCTGCTTTGCGGCGCCGGATGTGGGCAGTACCAACCGCGTGCGCGAAATAGCCAGCTATTTTAATGCGGAAATGGTGATCTGCGACAAGCACCGCAAACGTGCCAATGAGATCGCCAGCATGGTGGTGATCGGCGATGTAACGGATAAAGACATTATTCTGGTAGATGATATCTGCGATACCGGCGGTACGCTGGTGAAGGCAGCAGGCTTGTTAAAGGAAAAAGGCGCCCGCAGTGTGCGTGCCCTGATTACCCACCCGGTGCTCAGCGGCAAGGCTTACGAAAACATTGAGAACAGCGTACTGGAAGAACTGGTGGTTTGCGATACCATACCCCTCAAAAAAGAAAGCCCCAAGATCAGGGTCATATCCGTGGCAGACCTCTTTGCCATAGCTATCCGTAATGCCTACGAAAATAAAAGCATTACCAGCCTGTTCATACACTCACAGCTGCGGGGAAGAGATAAATGAGTTAATAATCAACCTATTATACCTGGTTTGGAAGTCAAAAAGAGGAAGTTTTCCTTTTTGACTTTTGACTTTTCATTTTTGACTTCCAAATCCCCTACCTTTGCCGTCCAAAATTTTTATCATGAAATCAATTACAATCGAAGGTCATCTGAGGACCGAACATGGCAAAAAAGCCGCCCGCCAGCTTCGCTCTCAGGAAAATGTGCCAGGTGTAATTTACGGGGGTGCTCAGGAGGTAAATTTTTACGCTTCTGCAAAGGCTTTTAAGCCTTTAGTATACACTGGTGAATTTCTTCTGGCAGAAGTAAAAGTGGATGGCAAAACCTACAAATGCATCCTGAAAGACCTGCAGTTCGACAAGGTCAATGATTCCCTGATCCATGTGGATCTGCTGGAACTGGTGGAAAACAAGAAAGTGATCGCCACTTTACCCATCAAATTTACCGGTACATCCATTGGTGTGCGTAACGGCGGTAAACTGGTTACCAAGATCAAAGCCCTCAAGGTAAAGGCACTGCCTAAAGACCTGAAAGAAGCTATCCCGGTAGATATTACCAACCTCGACCTGAACGGCAATATTCGTGTGGAAGATGTAAAAGAAGACGGCCTGGAGATCATGAACTCTCCCCGTATTCCCATTGCATCGGTGGTGCTTACCCGCCAGCTGAAACAGGAAGAAGCTACAGCAGCGAAAGACGAGAAGAAAAAATAATCGCGGATTTCAATGATTTGAGAAGGATTTCGCGGAATAAAATATCGCGGACCTCACACAAATGGAAGAAAATTCTGCGGAACCGGATCGGAAAAGGATTACACACAATAATGAGCATTTTGCGGATTACCCGTAAGCCCTCATTACATCTGTGTAATCCTTTTTCATTCCCGGAACTGCCCATTTCTGTTTCAGCCCTGAATCCACGCTCTTTTAATCTGTGTATTCCGCGATCGCTGCAGGTAATGATACGAAGAAGCGGCTGCCCATGTTTTCCTCGCTTTCTACCGAGATGCGGCCATTGTTTTTTTCCACGAACTCTTTGCAAAGCCGCAAGCCGAGGCCCGTGCCTTTTTCATTTTCTGTACCGGGCTTGGAGTAAATAATATCGGGATGGAAGATATCCTTTTTCATGCCCTCGCTCATACCAATGCCATGGTCTTCAATGATCAGGGTTACCAGGTTGTTCTCTGACCGGGAAGTAACCAGGATATTGCCGTTCCGGTAACTGTATTTGATCGCATTGGAGAGCAGGTTACGTACGATCAGCCGCAGGTGGTCGGGATCTACCCAAACGGTTTGCTGAAGATCATTGATAACAAGGTTGATATTTTTCTCTTCCATCTTCTGCTGCAGTATGCTGAACCTGTCGTTGATGATGGAAGCCAGTTCCGTTTTTTCGGGATGCGCCGTAATGCCCTGCAGCTGGCTCAGGCTCCAGCGGAGAAGGTTGTCGAGCGTATTGTGCAGCTGGTCAACATGATCCGAAATACGCAGGGCCATCTGGGAAAATTTTTCCGGGGAAATATATTCGTGGTTCAGAAGGTCGAGAGAGCCTTTCAACTGGGCTATCGGTGATCTGAGGTCATGCGCAATGATCGAGAACAGTTTCTCCTTGGTCTGGTTGATCTTCTCCAGTTCCCTGTTCTTGCGCTCGATCTCCTTCAGGTAAGAAAGCTGCTCTGTTTTAAAGAACCAGAGTGCCAGGCTCACCAGCAGGAGCGCCCAGGTAATATTGAACATTACCCGGTTAAATGGCACCGTATCATAATGAAAAGAACTGTTGTTGAGGAATATCTTGATGCCAATGAACAAGGCACAGGTATACAGGCTGGTGCCGACAATATATTTTGTTTCCGTGAAGAATATGATGATGATGATCAGGTTGGCCAGCAGGAAATATTCCCCGCCATTGCGGTAAAAAATGGCGCCTAACCCGAATACAATGCTGCCGGCAACGATCAATATCATCCTGGCCAGCGTGTATTTCCGATAACTATGTATGATCAGGATGGCGATCCCGCCCAGTATCATGAAAAGGTTAAAGCCTACGAGCAGGTATTTTTGATGCAGCAGGTTGATAGTGCCGAAATACAGCTTGGGAATCATCCCGCAGCAAATGCAGAGATTGATGACCTGGTTTTTCTTCTTTTCATGGAAACTCATGCCATCATGCACGCCAATGTTGGCAAGGCGTACTCCGAATGCATACAGCTTGTTGAATACTTTGGACATCGGTCAGTTTTGGGCGGGGCCATGAAATTACAGTAAGTTTTGATAACAGAGAACCCGGATATACAGAAGCTTTCCCCGTCTTTGCCGGTAAACAGGTTACGGTTACTTTTGCGGTGAGTTATGAACAAATTTTTAGTGATAGGGCTCGGCAATATTGGCGATGAATACCGCCATACCCGTCATAATATCGGTTTTGATGTGGTAACGGCTTTTGCGCTAAAACACGGCGGGCTGTTCAAAAACGACCGCCTGGCCGATGTGGCGGAGGTAAAATGGAAGGGTAAGGTCTTTATCTGTATAAAGCCCACCACATACATGAACCTGAGCGGGAAAGCGTTTAAATACTGGATGGATAAGGAAAAGATCGGGCTGCCGGAAACGCTGACCATTGTTGATGATCTTGCCCTGCCCCTCGATACCCTTCGCCTGCGCGGCTCCGGCAGCGATGCCGGGCATAACGGGCTGAAAGATATACAGCTTACCCTTGGTACCGACCAGTATCCCAAACTGCGTTTTGGCATTGGTAACCGGTTTCCCAAGGGAAGACAGGTGGATTTTGTTCTGGGCAGGTGGATGCCTGAAGAACTGCCCGTTGTACAGCAGAAAATCGAAAAATGCACCGAAGTGATCGAATCCTTCGCGAGCATAGGCATTGCCAGGACCATGAACATGGTCAACTCTTTACGCTTCGATCACTGATTTTGATCGCGGATTTCATTGATTTTTGGTATGATTTCACGGATATTTGATTGTGGATTTCATGGATAGTCATTGGCATTATCTGTGTAATCATACCAAAAATCAATGAAATCCGTGATCAAATCAAGACTATGAAAATCTTCTGCGTAGGGCGTAATTATGCGGATCATGCGAAAGAACTGGGTAATGCGGTGCCGGAAGAACCGGTCATCTTTATGAAGCCCAAAACTGCATTGCTGCAGGCCAGTTCCCCCTTTTATTATCCCGAGTTTACGAATGAACTGCATTATGAGGCAGAGATCGTTCTGCGTATAGGCAAGAACGGACGGTATATACAACCGGAATATGCAGAAAAATATTATGATGCCTTTACCATCGGGATCGATTTCACCGCGAGGGATATACAGGCAGAACTCAAAAAAAAGGGCCTTCCCTGGGAAAAAGCGAAAGCATGGGATAACTCTGCTATCATAGGCAAGTTCATACCATTCACTCCCGAACTGCGTAAGGCGCCGATCCATTTTTCGCTGCAGAAAAACCGGGAAACAGTGCAGGATGGTCATTCGGGACAGATGATCTTTTCCTTCAACCAGATCGTTTCGCATATTTCGCAGTTCTTTTCACTGAATATCGGCGACCTGGTATATACAGGTACACCCGCAGGCGTGGGGGAATGTGTTACCAATGACCTGCTGGAAGGCTTTTATGAAAAAGAAAAAATGTTTTCCCTGGAGATCAAGTAAGGGGAATGTTCTATTATTGCCGGGTTAAGCCGATTGCCCGATGCTGACTTCCGATCTTTTATTGCAAGCCTATCGACTGATGGTTACGGCCAGGTCTATGGCCGAAATATACGATGCCAACCGGCAGGTATGCCGTTATGTGCATTCCACCTCTAAAGGACATGAAGCCATACAGATCGCCACCGGCATGCAGCTGCTCGGATGCGACTGGGTAAGCCCTTATTACCGTGACGACAGCATCCTGCTTTCCATCGGCTTCCGGCCTTATGAACTGATGTTGCAGCTGCTGGCAAAAAAAGACGACCCTTTTTCGGGAGGACGTTCTTATTACTGTCACCCGAGCCATACAGGCAATGACGGCAAGCCTTCTATTATACACCAGAGCAGTGCCACGGGCATGCAGGCCATACCCGGCACAGGCATTGCGCAGGGATTGCAATTCCTCGAAAATACCGGCTCTCCGCTGCTGCAGAAAACGGTTGATGGCAGATTGCCGGTAGTGGTATGTTCTTTGGGTGATGGCTGCGTTACAGAAGGAGAGGTGAGCGAAGCCTTCCAGTTTGCCGTATTAAAACAATTGCCGATAGTGTACCTGGTGCAGGACAATGGATGGAGCATCAGCGCTTCCGCCGCGGAAGTGCGCAGCATGAATGCATATGAATATGCCGCAGGCTTCAAAGGGCTGAAACGTTTGCAATGTGATGGCAGCGATTTTCTTCGCAGTTATGAAACCATGGAACAGGCATTGGACTATGCCCGCAGCCAGCGCAAACCGGTGCTGGTACATGCCATGGTTCCGCTGCTGGGCCACCATACCAGCGGTGTGCGAAAGGAATTCTATCGCGATAAAGAAGACCTGGAACAGCATGCCATTCACGACCCCCTTCCCAGGTTAAGAACGCTGGTAACGGGGGCGGGCAATTCCGAAGCAGCTATACAGGCCCTGGAGGCCGGGATACAGGAAGCTATAGCGGCAGATTTTGCTGCCGTACAACAGGCTGCCGAGCCGGAAGCAGATGAGGTGGAGCAGCACGTATTTGCACCTACACCCATAACAGAAGAGCGGGGGCAACGCAGCCCGCGCAATGGCGAAAGGGTGATCATGGTAGATGCGGCGCTTCATGCCATAGAAGAGATACTGGTACAATATCCCGAAGCGGTATTGTATGGACAGGATGTTGGCGGCAGGCTGGGTGGCGTTTTCCGCGAAGCAGCCACCCTGGCCGAAAAATTCGGCGATCACCGCGTATTTAATACGGCTATACAGGAGGCATATA
>DASVLZ010000358.1:0-1994 GCA_036384615.1 Sediminibacterium sp. | reverse complement strand
GGAAACCGAAGAAGCTTTTGCCCCGCAAAGTATTGTGCTGCACCTCGAAGATGATATCGATATCAGCCGCGGAGATATGATCGTACCTGCAACCGATATACCCCGCCTGGAACAGGAACTCCTGGTTGACCTGTGCTGGATGGGAAACAAGCCTTTATTGGAAGGAAGTAAATACCTGCTGCAGATCAACAGCCGCAGGGTAAAAGCTGTTGTAAAGGAAATAGAATACAGGCTGGATGTGAACAGCCTTGAAAAAAAACCGGCTTCGGGCGCGTCTCTTAATGATGTTGTGCGTGCAAAGATCAGGACTGCATCTCCCGTGGCCTATGATCCGTACAGGGAATCGAGGGCCAACGGTGGCGCGATACTGATCGATGAAACAAGCCATGTTACTGTAGGCGCGTGCATGATCAATGAATAGCCAACAATGATTAGTAATATTTAATTCTCAACACTGATGCATCCTGGAATGGTAACCATCGCCGGTGCGGGTCCGGGCGACCCGGAACTGATCACTGTAAAGGCAGTGAATTGCCTGCGCATGGCAGATGTGGTGCTGACAGATAGGCTGGTGAGTGCAGACATACTTCACCGCTATGTACCCGCATCTGCTGAACTGATAGAAGTGGGCAAACAATGCAGGCGCGGTATTTCCACACCACAGGAAACCATTGATGCCCTGCTGGTACGGTATGCCTTGCAAGGAAAACGGGTAGTGCGGTTGAAAGGCGGCGATGTAGCTTTTTTCTCCAATATCCTCAATGAACTGCAGGCACTGGTACAACACCATATTCCTTACGAGATCATACCTGGCATCACTGCTGCGTCAGGAGCATCGGCATATGCGGGCATTCCTCTTACGGCAAGAGGATATGCAACTGCTGTGAGGTTCCTTACTTATTACCAGGCGGCATTGATCAGTGATACTGATTGGAAAGACCTGGCGCACACGAGTGATACGTTAGTATTTTATATGTCGTCTGAAACATGCGGCGAACTGGCAGGCAAGCTCGTGGAATATGGCATAAGTAAAGACAAACAAATGGCCGTGATAGAGCAGGCCACTACCCCTTACCAGCGCGTGCATATTACGCCCGTGCATGCTCATGCCGGGAACCTGGCAGGAACCGCGTTCCTGTCGCCCTCGCTGATCATTGTAGGCAATGTAGTTAACCTGCATGCATCGTTTGGGTGGAAAGAAAATGCGCAGGAGAATACCTATTATTTTCAACCGCTGACAGGAGTATTGGAGTCAATACCGGCGGATTCAAAAAATACGAATTATGCTGACAGGGCCTAAAATGCAATTATGGGAGGAACTGGCAGGGTCTTGCAGCAGGGAAGACCTTGTATGGATCAACGGATATATTTCGGGGATACTTAAGGAGGCGGCAAGCCATGCCCATACTGCAGGGCAAACAGGTGCAGACACGCAGCCTGCGGCAGCAACATTATCCCGCAGGATGACCATTGTATACGGCACGGAAACAGGCAACGCGAAAAAGCTGGCTACCGATCTGGCGGCAAGGGCCAGGAAGAAGAACCTGCCTGTAAAGCTGGCAGGCCTTGACCAGTATCGTCTTCCGGATATCACCAAAGAAGATAACCTGTTCGTTGTGATCAGCACACAGGGCGATGGTGAGCCGCCCGTGGCTGCTAAAAAGTTTTACGATCATATCCACAGGAATGGTTTCCGCCTGGATAATCTCCGGTACAGTGTGCTGGCATTGGGCGATACATCCTATCCCATGTTCTGCAAAACAGGGGAAGATGTAGACGCGCAGTTGCAGAAACTGGGAGGCAAACGCATCATTCCCGTGCGCAAATGCGATGTGGATTATGAAGCAGATGCTGAAAAATGGTTCGATGAAGTGCTGAACATTTTTGAAAGCGGGGCTGCTGCATCACCCGTAACCAGCCATACAAAACCGGTGGTGGTAGCAGCACAGAAATCCAACAAAAAAATATACAGCGGAACGGTTCTCTCACACATC
>DASVLZ010000357.1:0-5458 GCA_036384615.1 Sediminibacterium sp. | reverse complement strand
AATTTCGTGGAAAGCTATGGCGACAAGATCATTGTGCGTACCTATGAACGGGGTGTGGAAGATGAAACTTACAGCTGCGGTACCGGTGTAACGGCTTCAGCGCTGGTATTTGCCCATAACGACAATGGCTTTAACCGTGTGGAAGTAAAGACCAAAGGCGGCAACCTGGCCGTGGAATTCGATAAAACCGGCGAGCAGCGTTTCGGAAATATCTGGCTCTGCGGACCGGCGGTATTTGTGTTTAAGGGCATTATTCATATATAGGGATGATTTGTGGCCCATGGTCGATAGCCCATAGTCCATAGTCGATAGTTCCCAGACTCCCAACCACCATGATCCAGTACTTCAAAAACATTTCAGGTCAGACCATTGAAATAGATAAGCCCGACCGCGGGGTTTGGGTGAACCTTGTGCCGCCATTCAAAGAAGAAGAGTTTATTGAACTGAGCGAGGACCTGGAAATACCCATCGAGTTCCTGCGCGATTCACTGGATATTGATGAGCGGCCGCGTTATGAAACGGAAGATAATGTGAAGTTCGTGGTTATCAAGACCCCTACTGAAAACAATTCCTTTAACGACAGCGATGCGTATTATATCACCATTCCCATATGCATCATCCTCACGCATACGCAGATCGTTACCGTGAACTCTTTTGATAACGGCGCGATCAAGAAATTCCTGAACTCATTTCAGAAACGGCATCCCGACAAGAAAAACATGATGATCCTGAAAGTGTTCGAGAAAGTGGTGCAGAACTTCATGGAATTCCTGAAAGAGATCAACCACCGCCGCAACCAGTACGAAACGAGCCTGTACAGCAGCAACAGCAATGAAGACCTGCTGCACCTGATGCGGATACAGAAAAGCCTGGTGTATTTTGTAACGGCGCTGCGCAGCAATGAAATGCTGATGATGAAGCTGGAAAGGACCAATTTCCTGGGACTGAATGAAGAGGAGCGCGAGTTCCTGCAGGACCTTATCGTGGATACCAGCCAGGCGCTGGAGATGGCGAATATCTATACCAATATCCTCAGCAGCACCATGGATGCTTTTGCCAGCATCATCAGCAATAACCTGAACAACGTGATGAAAAGGCTCACTTCCATCACGCTGATCCTTTCACTGCCCATACTGGTAACAAGTATCTATGGCATGAACGTGGAAATACCTTTTGCGCGTTCCAACCATGCATTCTATATTCCCGTAGTGATCTCGCTGGCGCTTTCGCTGGGGCTCAGCTGGTATTTCATGAAGAAAAAATGGTTCTGATATGGCATTGTTCAACGTACGCGTGTATGGCCTGCTGTTCGATGAAGAAAAAAGACTGCTGGTAAGTGATGAATTTATCCGCGGCGAATATTTTACCAAACTGCCCGGCGGCGGCCTCGAATTCGGCGAAGGCACACGCGACTGTTTACAGCGGGAATTCCTCGAAGAAACGGGACTGGAAGTAACGGTAGGCGATCATATCTATACCACTGATTTTTTCCAGATATCTGCTTTCAATAAAAAAGACCAGATCATTTCTGTTTACTACAAGGTACATGTTTCCTCTCCCATACTGCTCCACACCAAAACCCGCCCTTTCGACTTCTCTCCTTCCCAGGTAGCGGACCTTTCCGGCTGCAGTGAAGTATTCAGATGGGTTCCCTGGAACGAGCTCTCTGAAAACACAATGAGTTTACCGATAGATAAGGTGGTGATCGGGAAGGTTAAGCCATAGCCGCCCTCTTCATCTTATCCGCGGTTTCCTTGCCGAGGTAATGTTCGATACGTTTTTCGATGAAATAGATCAATGGCGTGAGGATGATGGCCATGGTAAATTTATAGCAGTAGTTTACGAGGCAGATGGCCAACACCAGTTGCCAGCTCCATCCCCTCCCTACCTTGAAAGCAATGAACAGTACCACGAAGCTGTCTACCAGCTGCGATACCACCGTGGAACCTGTGGCCCTGAGCCAGATCCATTTTTCGCCGGTCATTTTCTTGATACGATGAAAAACGGTTACATCGATGATCTGGCTTACCAGGAAGGCGGTGAGGCTGCCGAAGATGATCCACATGCCCTGGCCGAAGATGCCGGTAAAGGCAGATTGCATATCAGGGATACCCGCGGCCGCACCGGAGCCGATCCAGAAATCGGCCGGTGGCGTTTGCATGGCGGCATAGAACATGATAAAAGCATAGGAGATCAGGATCACTGCCGTATAGCTGATACGCCTCACGGCTTTGGGGCCATAATATTCATTCACAATATCTGTAATGATGAACTCCAGCGGCCAGAGCAATACGCCGCAGGTAAGGTTAAAGGAAAGTCCCGACTGTCCGAATATGGTAAGGTCGGCAGGCTTCCATCCCATGAATTTTTCGAGCGAGAATATCTTTCCGCCAATACATTCCGCGATCAGCGCATTGGCTACAAAAAAAGCGGAAATACCCAGGAAAAGTTTGGTGGGCTTGCTTTTGAGGATATCATGTATCATTTATACAAGTATGAGGTGAATGAATACCTGCGCTGCCAGGAACAGAAGATTACTGATGACCAGCCAGGGTCGCGGGCCCAGCGGCAGCCGCCTGACCGCCCTCGTAAGATACAATACTCCGGTCAGAAGATTGAGCAGGGGCGACACTATCCATCCCAGCACAATAATGCCCCCGCTTACAGCATCATTCCCGATAAAATCATAGGTATGCTGTATCAGCAGGCATACCACGAACAGGAGATTGCAGATAAACGCAAAACGGGAGAGGAAGATAGTGAGGCGCATGGGAGGTGGCGAAGTGAAAGGTGAAAAAGTCAAAAGTGAAAAGTCAAAAGTGAAAAGCTAAAAGTAAAAATATATTTCTTTCATTTTTCACCTTTGACCTTTCACTTTTGACTTTTTCACCTTTCACTTTTGACTTTTCCTTAGGTTTGTTGCGATTAAAACCAACACATGAAGACATTTCAGTGGAAATCCCTGTTACCCCATGTTATTGCCGTAGCCGTGTTCCTGGTGGTGGCCCTGATTTACTGCAAGCCCACCCTCGAAGGAAAAGTGCTGCAGCAGCATGATATCATCCAGTGGAAAGGCATGGCCCAGAACTCTTTCCAGTATCGCGAAAAGCATGGCCATTTCCCTTTATGGTCGAATGGTATGTTCAGCGGTATGCCTGCCTTCCAGATCACCAGTGTGGGCTCCAACCCTATCTCCATCGGTTTCGTGGGTGATGTGCTTACACTGAACCTTCCCAAACCCATCAGCTTCTTTTTCCTGGCCTGTGTTTGCTTTTATTTCCTGAGCCAGGTACTTAAAGTGAACCCTTATATAGGCATATTCGGCGCCCTTTCATACGCCTATGCCACGTATAACCCCATCATCATTTCGGTAGGGCACGATACCAAGATGATGGCCATTGCCTACCTGCCGGCATTCGTGGCCTCGCTGCTATTGCTGTACAATAAAAAGTATATATGGGGTACCGCACTCACGGCCCTGTTTACGGGATTACTGATTGCTGTGAACCACCTGCAGATCACCTATTATGGTTTCCTGATAGCGCTGGTGATCAGTATCGGCTTCGGTATTGACTGGCTGAAGAAAAAAGAATACAAACGCATTGCCGTTTCCTCAGGGCTGGTAGTGCTGGCCGCGCTGCTGGGAGTGATGGTGAATGCAGTATCGCTGCTTACCACCTACGAATATTCCAAATACACTATCCGCGGCGGCAGCGAACTGGCAGACGGAAAAAGCAATACCACCAAAACAGGCCTTACCAAAGACTACGCCATGAGCTACAGCATGTACAAGACCGAACCCCTGGTGATGATGTTCCCCAGGATATACGGCGGCAGCTCGGGCAACCTGGAAGTGTCTGAAGACAAATCCAAAGCCATACAATCACTGCAGGAGATGCCGCAGCAACTGAGGCAGGTGGTACAGGGTGCATTGCAGTTTTACTGGGGAGGTATTTATGAGAATGGCGGCACGGCCGGGCCGCCCTATATCGGCGCCATCGTATGCTTCCTGGCATTGATCGGCTTTGTAATACTCGATGGCAAACACAAGTGGTGGATACTGGCCGCATGCATACTCACCATCGTTATGAGCTGGGGTAAATATTTTGAAGGGTTCAACAGCTTCCTGTTATCCTCACTGCCCATGTACAACAAGTTCAGGGCGCCCAGTATGATCATCGTGATCCCTACCCTGCTCCTCAGTATGATGGCCATTATGGCATTGAATAAGATCATTACCGATCCCGACAGGGAACAACTGTTCCTCAAATACAAGAAGGGGCTGATCGTTGCAGGCTCTGTATTTGTGCTGGCCCTGCTGGTATATTTCATGAGCGATTTTACCGGGCAGAGCGATAAACAGTTCAATGAACAGTTCATGCCGCAGATCGCGAATATTCCCGACCAGCAGCAGAAAGCATCGATAGAAGGAGCTGTCAAATCGTTTTTCAGCGCGCTGCGCGAAGACAGGAAGGGGCTCTTCATGGGGTCTGTTATGCGCACCTTCCTGTTTGTAGTCATAGCCGCCATCGGCCTGTTGCTGTACCTGAAGCGTAAGATCAATGCCATGGTGGTAACCATTGCACTGGGAGCGTTCTCATTCATAGACCTGATCGTGATAGATAATTTCTACCTGAATGACCAGCATTACCAGGAAGCGGGCGATTATGACAGCAATTTCAAACCCACTGCTGCCAATGAACAGATACTGAAAGACACTGGCTATTACCGTGTATTCGATTTCACTTACGGCGCCAATGCCGCCTTCAACGGCGGGGCACTGCCTTCGTATTTCCATAAATCCATCGGCGGCTACCACCCGGCCAAGCTGAGCATTTACCAGGACCTGATCGAAAAACAACTCTACCAGTTCCCCAACTGCCTGCCGGTGATCGATATGCTGAACACCAAATACATCATCGCCTCACAGAACGGGCAGCAGGTGGTGCAGCAGAACCCGAATGCATTGGGTGCAGCATGGTTTGTTAAGGGGATTACCTATGAAAAGAACAATGCGGCCGTTATGACTGCCCTGTCGGATTTCAACCCGAAAGACACAGCGCTGCTGGATGAATCCTACCGCGGGAAGAACCTGATGAGCTCGGGTGCCGACAGTACGGCTTCCATCAGGCTGGTGTATAATGACAATGATATCATCGAATACCAGTCAACATCGAAGAACACAGAGTTCGCCGTATTCAGCGAAATATATTACGATGCGGGCTGGGTGGCCACCATAGATGGAAAAGAGGCGCCGATCATCCGCACCAACTATGTATTACGCGGGTTGCAGGTGCCGGCGGGCAATCACAGGATCGTGTTTGAATTTAAACCGGCATCGTATACCCGGGGCAATACAGCCGCTATCGGCGCTTCTGCGGTGATCTGGCTCATGCTGATAGGCGCTGTGGTATCTGCCCTGCGCAAACCCAAAGAAACCGCCTGATGCAGTACCCGG
>DASVLZ010000356.1:0-4854 GCA_036384615.1 Sediminibacterium sp. | reverse complement strand
ATATGCTCGGCCCCATGCCCTGGTGGAGTTTTGTGGACTGGAACAATGCATTCCCCGGCGGCACACCGGATGGGGCCATGGACGGGCATTCGGCCATTATTACACTGCAATATGTAAACACATTACAGCAGGCTGCGAAATTGTTTGCCGCATTTGGCAGGGCAGCGGAAGCGGCACATTATGCCCGGTTAGCAGAAAAGCTCCGCAATGCCACTTACCGCCAGTGTTTTGATGCAGCGAAAGGTGTTATGGCCAATACCCCGCTGAAAAATAGTTTCAGCCAGCATGCGAGTATCATAGCCGTGATCACCGGCGCCATACCGGAGAGTGGCAGGAAGAAAGTAATGCAGAAAGTATTGTATGATACCACGCTCAGCCAGGCAACTTTTTATTACCGCTTTTACCTGAACAGGGCATTGAAGAAAGCGGGTATGGCAGACCTGTATTATTCGCAGCTTACTCCCTGGCGTGATATGATCACCAACGGGCTGACCACTTTTGCGGAGAATCCTGATCCCACCCGTTCAGATTGTCATGCGTGGAGCTCCAGTCCCAACTACGATTTTCTTGCAACGATCTGCGGCATCATGCCCGGCTCACCGGGGTTTGCTACAGTGCGTATAGAGCCTGCTTTGGGAGAACTGCAGCATGCGGAGGGTCATATGCCGCATCCCTCGGGCGAGATACATGTGACATTACAACGCAGGGGGCAGCAGGGGATAGAAGCGGAAATAACACTGCCCCGTAATGTAACAGGTGTATTTATATGGAAAGGAAAACGGCAGGTGCTGAAAGGAGGTGCGCAGAAAATCAGCCTTTGAGTACCTTCATACACGAATCTGCCAGATGCAAGAGATACCCTCAGACATATTCCCCGGTATTGACAGGAAGGAAGTGAAACGTTTTCTCAGTAAAGAAACCGCGGGTTACACATTTGTTTCAAAAGAATGGATATGCCGGCATACCCTGCCGAGGGATGCAGCCGGTCATAAACATGATTTCGGTCACACATGTATCATAGCGGGGAGTGAGGGCAAGGGCGGCGCAGCAATACTCTGTGCGAGGGCTGCACTGCGCACCGGATGCGGGCTGGTGACTGCATGGGTACCCAAAAATGTGCAGCAGGCATTGCTGGTAGCACTGCCGGAAGCCATGACACTGGTACGCGACCCACAGGAAAACGTGGTTCCCGATCTTGCACGTTTCCAGTCGGTAGGCTTTGGCCCAGGTGTGGGTATGGATGCAGGCAGCATACTTGTACGCCTGCTGCAGGAAAACTGTCCGCTGGTGATCGATGCGGATGGCATTACATTGTTATCACAAAACAGGGAACTGTATCCCTTGTTATCTGAAAGGATCGTACTCACGCCGCATGCGGGCGAATTCGACCGCATGACCCATGCACATGCTTCAGTGTGGGAAAGGGTGCATACACAGATCCGTTTTTCCCGGCAATACCAGGTAACCGTTCTGTTGAAAGGCCGCTATACATCTGTTACTTCACCAGACGGAAAGATATTTTTCAATACTACAGGCAACAGCGGTATGGCTACCGCGGGTTCCGGTGATGTGCTCACCGGTATAGTAGCTTCGCTGCTGGCACAGGGGTATGAGCTGCCGGATGCTGCTGTTATGGCTGCTTACCTGCACGGCACTGCAGGCGATATGGCCGCTGCACGGATATCTTCCGCAGGGCTGATTGCCTCGGATATTGCGGAGGAGATAGGGAAATGGGGGCAGTGGATTGAGAAGTGGAAATCCTAAACCAAGTGCAACTCCCGCAACTTTTTGTTCACCTTCGCTGCGGCAGGTTTGTCCAATAGCAGGAAGGTGGCGGTCCAGTCGATCAGGTGGTCGGGTGTCTTTGATTCGATAAGGGAGGCGATCCGGTATAATTCCTCTATGGAGAACAACCCTGTTTTTCGCAAACGCAGCAACTGGTAAGAAAGGTATTTATCGCCCACATGCGTTTCCTTGGCTATGAATTTCAGCGGAATGGAATACGCGATCCCTTCCTGGTTACTCACTTCGATCATTTCGGCGTCCATAATCATGTGCTTTGCCGGTAGTAAGAGAAAGGAATGCGGCGCTTTGCTGCATGGAACCGGTGTTAACTTATTCACAATGGCATCCCTTTACAGGTCGGGTTTACGAACAGTTGTGTGTATAATTTTTGAAAAAAATATTTGTCTATAAACTTTATGGACTATATTTACCCCATCAAACAAGTGGACTAATAAATCGTCATGGGCAAAAAATCACATATTGTATATTCTTTCCCCTGTTGTTGCTGCTGAACGGCGATATGCGGCCGGATTTTTTCACACAACAACTTTTACCTCATGACAACACCCTCACAGGAATACCTCGCAGAACTGGAAATCTCGCTTGGAGCGCTGGATACTACAGATGCGCTTGCCTTGTTATCAGAACGGTTCCCGGGAACAGTTACCTTCTCTTCAAGCTTCAGTTTTGAAGACCAGCTGATCACACATGATATCCTGTCTGCAGCCCTGCCCATATCCATCTTTACATTAGATACAGGCAGGCTCTTCCCCGAGACCTATGCAGTATGGAGCAGTACCAACGACCGCTACCATACATCCATCAAAGCCTATTATCCCGATGCATTGCCACTGGAAGCTTTTGTGCAGGCAACCGGCCCCAATTCCTTTTATGCCTCTGTGGAAAACCGGAAAACATGCTGTCATATACGTAAGGTAGAACCGTTGAAACGCGCATTGGCAGGTAAGGATATATGGGTAACCGGGTTGCGTGCGGAACATTCGCCTGCCCGCCAGGATCTGCGTAGGGTGGAATGGGATGAGAACAACCATATAATAAAGTTTCACCCGCTGCTGCACTGGACAACAGATGAAGTGCGTGCATATATCGACAAAAACAATATCCCCTACAACCCCCTGCACGATCGCGGTTTTGTGAGCATCGGATGTGCGCCATGCACACGCGCCATACGGGCAGGAGAAGACTTCAGGGCAGGCAGGTGGTGGTGGGAAGACAGCAGCCGGAAAGAATGCGGCCTGCACGAGAAAACACATTCCGTTAACGAAGAACAAGTGATAAGATGAGTACATACCGTTTAGACCATTTGGACCAATTGGAATCAGAAGCCATTCATATATTCCGTGAAGTGGCGGGACAGTTTGAGCGCCCGGCATTATTGTTCAGCGGCGGCAAGGATTCGATCACCCTCGTACACCTGGCGCTGAAAGCTTTCAGGCCCGGTAAATTTCCTTTCCCGCTGGTGCATATAGATACCGGGCATAATTTCCGCGAGGCGCTGGAGTTCAGGGATGCGCTGGCGGAAAGCATCGGGGAAAAACTGGTGGTGCGTAAAGTGGAAGATACCATCCGCACACAAAACCTGGCCGAGCCCAAAGGCAAATTCGCCAGTCGTAATGCATTACAGACCTACACACTGCTGGACACGATCAGCGAATTCCGTTTTGATGCATGCATAGGCGGCGCGAGGCGCGATGAAGAAAAAGCAAGGGCCAAAGAACGCATCTTCTCTGTGCGGGATGAATTTGGACAGTGGGATCCCAAGCTGCAGCGCCCAGAATTATGGAATACCTATAACGGCAAGATACACAAAGGCGAAAATGTGCGCGTGTTCCCGATCAGCAACTGGACGGAACTGGATATCTGGAATTATATCAGGCGCGAGAACATTGCCCTGCCATCTATCTATTTCGCACATGAAAGAAAAGTGCTGGAACACGAAGGACAGCTGGTAGCAGTTTCAGATTTTATACAGGTGGAACCAGCAGACAGGATCAGCACACGCAAAGTACGCTACCGCACGGTAGGTGATATGACCTGTACCGCCGCGGTGGAATCGGATGCTTCTACAGTGGATGATATCATCCGCGAGATCATCGCCACCAAGACCAGCGAAAGAGGGGAAACCCGTATAGATGATAAAGTATCGGAAGCAGCAATGGAAGACAGGAAGAAAGGAGGATATTTTTAAGAGGGATATCAAACGAACCATGATTTTTAAAAAAATTGTATGGACTTATTAAGATTCATTACCGCCGGTAGTGTAGACGATGGCAAGAGCACATTGATCGGGCGTTTGTTGTATGACAGCAAATCGATCATGATCGACCAGTTGGAAGCCATTGAAAGGCAAACAAAGAACCGGCAGGAGGGAGATATAGACCTTGCCCTGCTTACGGATGGATTGCGTGCCGAGCGTGAACAGGGCATTACCATTGATGTGGCCTACAAATATTTCTCCACGCCAAAAAGGAAATTCATTATTGCCGATGCGCCGGGGCATATACAGTACACACGCAATATGGTTACGGGCGCTTCCAACGCAGACCTGATCATTATACTGGTGGATGCGCGCAATGGTGTGATAGAGCAGACACGCAGGCATTCCATCATTGCATCCCTGCTGAACATACCACATGTGGTAGTGGCCATCAATAAGATGGATATGGTAGACTATTCGCAGGATACTTACCATAATATAGTGATCGATTATGCAGCACTGGCGGCATCCCTCGGTTTGCAGAATGTAACTTATATACCCATCAGCGCATTGAATGGTGATAATGTGGTGGATCATTCACTCAATATCAGCTGGTATGATGGAGCTCCCTTGCTGGGACTGCTGGAAACGATACAGCTGGGGAGCAGCATAGATCTTTCCCGGGCGCGTTTTCCCGTGCAGTACGTGATCAGGCCGCAAACAGATGAGCTGCATGATTACCGCGGCTATGCGGGTAAACTGGTGAGCGGTATTTTCCGGAAAGGCGATGCGGTTACAGTACTTCCTTCAGGATTGCAGAGCAGAATACGCTCTATAGAAACTGCGGGTAA
>DASVLZ010000355.1:0-11198 GCA_036384615.1 Sediminibacterium sp. | reverse complement strand
CCAGCTTGTTTTTGACGCAGCCTGGTTACCGGACCTCGGCAGCCGGTTTTCCATGCAGATGGATGGTATGGGTAAGATGCTTTGCCTGCTTACGGCGGTATCTTTCCCCATCATCTTCATCGCCACATATAAAAATGAATACAAGAGCCCCGGCAGATTCTATGCGCTGATGCTGCTAACGCAAGCCGGCCTTACCGGCGTGTTCGTGGCTACAGACGCCTTGCTGTTCTATTTCTTTTGGGAACTGGCGCTGGTACCGATGTATTTCCTCTGCTCTGCATGGGGCGGTGAAAAGCGCATACCGGTAACGTTTAAATTCTTTGTGTATACATTCCTCGGCTCATTGCTGATGCTGATCGGCATCCTGTATGTATACTTCCATACGCCTGACCGCTCCTTTGCCATGCAATCGTTCTATCATGCGATGATGGACAGCGGCATGGAGAAATTTGCTTTCTGGCTGTTCTTTATCGCATTCGCGATCAAGATGCCGGTATTCCCCTTCCATACCTGGCAGCCCGATGCATACGAGCAATCGCCCACTGCGGCAACCATGGTATTGAGCGGTGTAATGGTAAAGATGGGCCTGTTTGCGGCAATACGCTGGCTCTTACCCGTATTCCCCCATGCATCGCAGCATTTTGCTGATGTGGTGATCGTACTTTCTGTTATCGGCATATTATACGCATCACTGATCGCTATACGCCAGGACGATTTCA
This sequence comes from Sediminibacterium sp., assembly GCA_036384615.1. GTDB lineage: Bacteria > Bacteroidota > Bacteroidia > Chitinophagales > Chitinophagaceae > Sediminibacterium. The sequence continues at coordinate 10,479 of DASVLZ010000355.1, read as the reverse complement.
AACGTATGATCGCCTATTCTTCCATTGCGCATATAGGGCTGATGTCGGCCGCCATTTTTGCCGGGAAACCTACGGGATGGGATGGCGTAATGATACAGATGTTCAACCACGGCATCAATGTGATCGGACTGTGGATCGTGGCAGATGTGGTAGAACAGCAACTGGGCACCAGGAAACTCAGCGAAATGGGAGGCCTTGCCCGCAAAGCGCCCGCGCTGGCCATACTGCTGGTAGTGCTGGCATTCGCCAACGTGGCATTGCCGCTCACCAATGCATTCGTGGGCGAGTTCCTGATGTTCAACGGGCTCTTCCAATATAATATGTGGATGGCTGCCGCAGCATGTATCAGTGTGATACTGGCTGCAGTATATACCCTTAACATGGTGCAGAAGATATTGTACGGCAGCACAGGAACGATTACGGAAAATGCAAGGGAAATATCTCCCAATGTACAATGGATGCTGGTGGTGATCGTTATCGGCATTATTATACTGGGTGTATACCCGCAGCCGATGATCAACCTTACGCGGGATAGCGTACAGGCATTATTGGCACACAGGTAAAAAAACATTTAGTTCTCCGCCAGGGGCGGGAATAAGATAAGAGTTATGAATGCAATCATTGTTTCTGCTTTATCAGGTGTATTGATGATGTTCAGCGGTATCTGGATAAAGAACCGGTCTGCCATCACCAATATTGCCGTAATGAGCCTGCTGTTGCTGGTTGTTGCCAACCTGCTCAATACCTATGGTATATGGGTAATACATGTGAACACGCACGGTATGCTGCTTGTTCAGAAGTTCGGGTTGTACTTCAACACCCTTGCATTTATGGCCACATTGGTGTATGTGTTGCTGAGCGGCAGGGATATGGAAAATACCGGGGCCAATGTTGCCGAATATTATGCCCTTATTTTCTTTGTGCTTTGCGGCCTGAGCATCCTCACTTCTTTCAACGGACTGCTGATGCTGTTCCTGGGTATAGAAATACTATCTATTCCATTGTATATATTAACCGGTGCCGACAAAAAGAACCTGCGCAGCAATGAGGCCTCGCTGAAATATTTCCTGATGGGATGTTTCTCCACAGGCATCCTGCTCATGGGCATTACGCTGATCTATGGTGCTACCGGATCATTTGCATTCGGACATACCGTGGTATCCGCCACTACCGGTGGTCCTGTAAGCGCATCGTTCCTCGAGATAGCCGGTATACTGCTGGTATTTGTATCCATGGCATTCAAAGTATCAGCGGCCCCCTTCCATTTCTGGACACCTGATGTATATGATGGGGCGCCCAGCGTGGTTACATCATTCATGGCTACCATCGTAAAAATGGCAGGGTTCCTGGCATTCATACGTTTGTTCAGCGAACATACCGCCGCCCTCGGCCCTACCTGGAAGATCGTGATGATCTTTGTGATCATAGCTACCTTGCTGGTGGGTAATATCACGGCTGTTTTCCAGCAGAGCGTAAAACGCATGCTGGCATATTCCAGCATTGCACAGGCAGGCTTTATGCTGTTTGCGCTCTATAGCGATAACGACCTGGCCAAGGAGGGCATACTGTTGTATACCGTGGCATACAGCCTGGCAACCATCGGCATCTTCGCCATCCTGATCAAGATGAAGGACTATACTTTTGATGGCTTCAACGGACTGGCCAAGACCAGGCCTGTACTGGCTGCTACCAATGCGGTTTTCCTGCTGTCCCTTGCAGGTATACCCTTAACTGCAGGCTTCTTCGCTAAATATTATATGCTGGCTTCCGCAGTAAAGGCGGGAGGATCATTATGGCTGGTGATCATAGCCGTGGTGTTTGCAGCGGTAAGCGCCTATTACTATTTCCGTGTGATCCAGGCCATGTATTTTAAAGAAGGAAACCCCTCCGTGGCCCCCACCGGAAAAACCTTCCACGCCATGCTCATCCTTACAGCCGCCATCATCATACTCGTTGGCCTGTATCCTTCGGTGGTGTTGAATTTTCTGTTTTTTTAGGTAATTTATTTACAGGCATCTAATCCTCTCCGATCTGGCGAATCTCTTGATTAAGAACGGAATTTACTTGTTCCAATTGCCGCAGCCTACCCGCGAATTTGCAGGTTGCTTGTTCTTTTCATCTTTCAGTTTTACCTACCTTTAGGCCATGACACTTCTGGATTCCCTTAACCTTGCATGGCGTACAGTACGGAGCAATAAGCTGCGTACGGGTATTACCGTGGCCATCATAGCGTTTGGGATCATGGCGCTGATCGGTATCATCACCGCTATTGAGGCGATGAACCAGAGCCTGAAGGAAAGTTTTTCTTCCATGGGCGCCAATGCCTTTAATATCCGCTTCAAGGATTCCAGGGTGCGGTTCGGGGGAAATGGCAATAGCGATATGGCCAAGAAGAAGCGCGGGCTGAAAGAGAAAAAATCCAACCTGAATAAGTACGTCCGCAAGGAAGAGGCGGAGTTCTTCAAAGCCAATTACGATTTCCCGGGAGCGAAAGTATCTGTATACCGCAGGGGTCCCGGTTCGCAGGAAATACATTTTGAAGAAAAGAAAACCAATCCCCAGGTGGTAATATGGGGTGGTGATGAAAATTACCTGCAGGTAAACGGCTATTCGGTAGAATCGGGCCGCAACCTGAATTCCCTCGATATACAGAGCGGGCGCAATGTGTGCTTGATAGGCTCCAATGTAGCATCCAAACTGTTTGGCGACAGGCCGGAGAGGGCCATCGACAAGGTCATCCGCGTGGGCAGCCTGCCCTACAGGGTAATAGGTGTACTCAAAAGCAAGGGCTCCAGCGCCATGATGCGACAGGATGATGTGATCGTTACTTCCTATACCAACGTGCGTAATTTCAGGAATGCCAGCAACTCCTATATGCTGGGCGTAATGGTGAATAATGTAAATGAACTGGATATTGCTTCTGACGAAGCCGCTTCCATCTTCCGCGCTGTGCGCAAACTGGAACCGATGGAAGAAGACAACTTCGTAATAGAGCGCAGCGATAAGTTCGCGGAAATGTTCATCGGCTTTTTGAGCAGCATCACCGGCTCGGCCGGCGCCATCGGCCTGATCACGCTGATAGGCGCTGCCATCGGTCTTATGAACATTATGCTGGTAGCGGTAAATGAGCGCACCAAAGAAGTTGGGCTTATCAAAGCCATCGGGGGCAAAAGCAAGAATGTACGTCACCAGTTCCTGTTCGAAAGCATGATCATCAGCCTGCTGGGAGCACTGTTCGGCATCGTGCTGGGTGTGCTGGTAGGCAATATCTTTTCCATCGTATTAAAGACCGGTTTCGTAGTACCCTGGGCATGGGTGATCACCGGCGTGATCATCTGCTCTGTAGTAGGCCTTATTGCCGGTATCTACCCCGCCATGAAAGCCGCCAGGCTGAACCCGATAGTGGCGTTGAGGTATGAGTGAGATGGGCAGTGTTAAAAGTGAAAGGTGAAAGGTGAAAAGTGAAACCTCATACATTATTCTCCGCCACTAACGACTCGCTACTCATTACTCACTACTCACTACTCACATTTCACACTTTCACTTTTGACCTTTCACTTTTGACTTTTCTTAATCTGCTTCAGCTTATCATTGATGTAGTACTTGATATCCTCCTCATCCGTATTTCTTCTCAGCCATTCGGCGCTGGGGCGATAGCGCTGCATAAACTGGCGGAGGTTGTCTCCTTTCAGGCCTGTGTATTCTGTAACGAGTGAAGCGGGGAAACGGTAGTTGATATAGGCTTCTTTTTCATTGGTATCGAACAGATCGAAAGCTTTTCTTTTTTCCTTTTCATGTCTGGAGAACCTGTCGAGGTTGAGAGCAATACCGGCGCCGGAGTTGGCACGGGCAACGGTGGGTATCTTATAATCCACGCGGCCCTGCAGAAAGAATTTCCTGCGCTCGATGCTGTCCAGCTGGTAACGGCTCATACCTCTTGCCGTTACGGTTACATTGCCGAGGCTATGTGTAAGTGGTGAGAGGAACAATGCCAGTGTATCGCTCTGCGCATGAATGCGGTTGTAGTAAATGGTATCAAAATGATAACCCACCGCTGCAAAGGAAAGCAGTTGGTCGGGTGCTATCTCCAGGCTGAAGCGTCCTGTATTACCCGTCATCACCGTTTTGCCTGTGCCAAGATTGGTAACACTCGCCCAGGCTATCGCTTCATGCGTGGCGCTGTCGCGCAGGTATCCCCACACCATTTTCTTCTGTCCGTATACACAACAACCAGCCAGCAGGGCTGCAGCTACCAGGAATGCTTTCATATGGCAAAGATAACTCACGCCAACTCACGAAAAAGCCCCGTCTCTCGACAGGGCTTTTCCATAAGATAACAGGCAAAGATTACTTGGGATCAAGTGCTTCTTTGATCCTGGCGGCCACATCCTGGAGATGGTATTTGCTCATCTTGTCGGAAGTACCGGCGATAGCAGCGTTCACTTCAGACTGAAGTGTGCGCAGCTGGCCCCTGGCAACAGAAGTCACATCCGTATTCAGGGTATTGGTCGGAAGCAGTCCGCCGAAATTGGCGCCACGTCCGCCACCCTGTATGTTAATGGTGATGGGTGTGGGCTTCACCAGCGTGATCAGCCTCTCCACGTATGCTTTCTGCAGGTTTCTTCTGTAAGCATCTATCGGTTTTTTGGTGCTCAGTTCGCTCCATACGCCTTTGCGCAGGTCATCCATCATCTCATCAACACCATAAGCACCTGCACCATAACGGTTGGTGGAAGCCACCAGCCTGAACAGGCGCTGGCCATCGAGAAGGCTGTTCAGCACATTGGTCTGGATGCTCTGTACCGTGGCATTGGTGCCAGGTGCGGATACCGGCCTTTCAGAAGCCAGCGGAGTATAGATCTTGTTCTGGATGCTTTTATCGAGCAGCCAGGTAGGCGTAGTGAACAGCTGTGTGTTCAGGAAGTTCATGGCTTCCTTCTGCCTGTCTTTGGGAGTAACCTCGTATACATCGCCAGGCTGTTCAATGGTCTTGAAGGTTTCATAATAACCGCCGATGTTTTTGGTTACATGACCCATATAACGGTTAAACTGGCCCAGCAGCTGTGTATACATTTCGTTCAGGTTCTCATAATGATCGCCCTCTTCTTTGGTCCACTCGGGCAGCTGAGTGATGATGCGTTTCAGGTTCTTGATACCGTATTCGCTTGCTTTCACATTATTGTCGCCAAGGTCTTCTGTTTGTGCGCGGGGATCCTGGTTGCCACCTTCGCCACCGAACCAGAGACGCGGGTTGGCGCCGAGGCGCTCCACAGCCCATTTGTTGGCGATCAGCTTGTCTTTCTCCACATCATTCTCGCCGGTATAACGGTAACCCCATTCAATGGCCCATTTGTCGTAGTCGCCAATGCGGGGGAACAGGCCTGTTTCAGTGATATTGTCTTCAGGCTGTGCCACGTAGTTAAAACGGGCATAGTCCATGATGGAGGCAGTATGGCCGTTGGCTTCCACCCATGCTTTGTTGCGCAGGTTTTCAACAGGCGTTTTGCTGCTGCTGCCCATGTTGTGGCGCAGGCCCAGAGTATGGCCCACTTCGTGGGATGAAACAAAACGGATCAGCTGTCCCATCAGTTCATCATCAAACTTCATCTTCCTTGCTTTGGGATCCACAGCGGCAGTCTGGATCATGTACCAGTCGTGCACCAGCTTCATTACGTTGTGGTACCAGCCGATATGGCTTTCGAGGATCTCGCCGCTGCGCGGGTCATGCACCTGCGGGCCGTAGGCGTTCTCGATATCGGAAGCGAAATAACGGATCACAGAGTAGCGGGCATCTTCCAGGCTCATGCTTGGATCATTGGGCCATTCCTTGCCCACGATAGCGTTTTTGAAACCTGCTTTCTCAAATGCTTTCTGCCAGTCGTTAATACCGTCTATCAGGGGTTTTACCCATTGTTTGGGAGTAGCGGGGTCAATATAATACACGATCTGTTTGGCAGGTTCTACCAGTTCGCCGCGTTTGTATTTTTCCATGTCCTCGGGTTTGGGCTCCAGCCTGTAGCGTACTGCAAAGGTCTGGTTGTCTACATGCTGCTGGTCATCGCTGTACACCACAAAGCGGTCGGCGAAATAACCCACCCTTGAATCAAACATCCTGCGGGCCATAGGTGTCCTGGGCAGCAGGATCATGGAAGTGTTGAGTTCGATGGTTACTGCGCCTGCGGCACGGGCTGCGGGCAGGGTAGTGCCGCCACCGGGAGCTGCGGGGCCGCCGCCGGCAGAAGAGGAGTAAGTCTTTACCGTTCTGATCTCGGTGTTGATAGGATAGGTATGGATGCTCTGGATATAAGACCTGTCGCCGGCAAGTGCGCCCAGTCCGAATGCACGTTTTTGGCCAGGGTCAATACTAACGGTCTGGTTGTCGCCCTTAAAGAAATCGCTTACATCGATCACCACGCTGGCAGAGTCCTTGCCATAGGCGGCGATGGGAAATGCGGCAGCGATAGGATCGAGGTAAGAGTTCTTTACAGCTGTGGCAATGTGCATGGTGGAGTCGGCAGTGCTGATAAGGGTAACCACGCGCAGGAATATATTGTGCGTAGGTCCTTTTTCAAATTTGAGGCTCTGCTCGTTCACTTCCTCACCGCCGTATTTGCCGCCGCCGCCGGGTACTTTTACAAAGCGGGTAACGGCGAGTACTTCGCGGCCGAGGATAGAGTCGGCGATCTCGAAGTAGTATTTCTCATCCACTTTGTGCACGGTAAACAAGCCATGCTGCGAGATGGCTTTGCTCGTGATCACGTCTTTGTAGGGCTTTGGCCTGGCGGTAGATCCGCCGCCGCCGGCGGCTCCGGGGAAACCTCCTCCGCGGGGCGCGGGCATGGAAGAATCCCTCTGCGCAGTAACGGCCGTTGCCGCCAGCAGCGCGATAGCAAGTAATTGTTTTTTCATAAAAAGTGTGTAATGGTAATTTAAGAGAAAGGCCTAAAGATAGGGGAGAGAAAGAGTTCTCGGCCCTTAATTTTTGAAGCATTACAGGGGGTGGTGAAAAGCCGTTATAAATCGGCGAACAAAGCGCGGTCGTATAAAAGAACCCCTACCTTGCAAACCCCTCAGGGACGGGTCAGAAAAAGTTTGCCGGAAGCGGTTGCCGCACCAATAAATTAACTATTTTGTACTCCCCTTGAAAGTTCAGGAAAGATTGTTTTGTTTTTTCAAAACAATTTTCAGTAGAATTGCGGGGATATTTTTTAACAACCAACTGTAATTTTTTAAACCAAAAATCAATTGAGTCATGGCTGAAACAAAACCATCTGCAAGCGCTGCCGTAAAAAGCCCGTCTTCTGCGCAACCTAAGAAGAAGAGTAACTCTATATCGTGGCTGGCTCCGCTTTGTTGTATCATTCTCGGATATGTTATCTGGCGTTTTGTGCTGGGTAGCCCGAGCAACTTCACTACACCTGATCCGAATGGTGGTTTTTGGCCTCAGCACAAAGGACCTAAAGCCGGCCTCAGCAAAATGTACGAAGGTGGTATCATCGTACCTATCCTGATCGGATGTTTTCTTACCGTAGTTACTTTCTGTATTGAAAGGCTGCTTACCATCTCCAAAGCTGCCGGTAACGGAAGCATCGAAGAATTCGTACGCAGCGTACAGTTCCACCTGGCTAATAAAGATGTGGACAAAGCCCTCGCAGCATGCGACAAACAGAAAGGCTCTGTAGGTAATGTAATGAAAGCCGGTCTGAAGAAATACAAGGAAATGATCACTAACACCGAACTGGTTACCGAGCAGAAGGTGCTGAACATCCAGAAAGAAGTAGAAGAAGCTACTGCGCTGGAACTGCCCATGCTGGAGAAAAACCTGGTGTTCCTGTCAACCATCGCATCAGTAGCCACCCTGCTGGGTCTGCTGGGTACGGTACTGGGTATGATCAAATCATTCGCTGCCCTCGGTGAAGAAGGTGGTGGTGATGCCGCACGTGAACTGTCAAAAGGTATCTCCGAAGCCCTGTTCAATACCGCCCTGGGTATCGGTACTTCAGCCGTTGCGATCATCATGTATAACGTATTCACTACCCGTATCGATGGTATCACATACGGTATTGATGAGTCAGGTTTTACGCTAACACAAAGCTTTGCAGCCAACTACAAATAATCGAAAGATTGTTATGTGGAAAACAGCGGGTTTTGAATCTATTATCTGATAATCATCTAAACAACACACAATGGGCAGAGCCAAATTACCTCGCAAGAGTACGAACATCGACATGACGGCGATGTGCGACGTGGCCTTTCTGTTGTTGTCATTCTTTATCCTGACCACGAAATTCAAACCCTCGGAAGCCATCGAGGTAACCACTCCTAATTCGGTGGCCGCCAAGGTAGCCCCTTCGGAGAATTTCGTACAGATAATCCTTGACAAGGACGGTAAAGTGTTTCTTGCGATGGATAACGTAGAAAAGAAGGAAGTGATTGCCAATACTTTGAACAATACACAGAACCTGGGCCTGGATGTGAACGCATTCAAGAATGCGGAATTTTTCGGTGCTCCTTTAAGCAGCATGGCCGCTTTCCTCAAACTCCCCGCGGAGCAGAAGAAAGGAGATCAGTTGCCAGGTATACCCGTGAAAGACAGTTCCAACAACGAACTGATCACGTGGATGCGTGTGATCAAAGAAGCTTATATGGGACAGAAAGAACCGGCTTATCTGCTGAAAGGCGATAACCTGGCGAAATATCCCGGCTTCAAAGCCATCATCACGGCCTTCAAGAAAAATGATATCCTGAAATTCCAGATGATCACCAACCCCGAAGGGGCGCCGGTGGGCACAGACCTGTGGAAGAAAGGACAGGCAGGCGAGAAACAGGAAGACTAAGGACGAGCAAACAAATTTGTAACGAAAACAAAATTCTACCATCATGGCAGAAATGGATACTTCGAGTGGCGGTGGTCATAAAAAAGGCCCCGGGGTCAAGAAAGGGAAGAAGCTCTCTACCCGTGTTGACCTGACGCCCATGGTTGACCTGGGCTTCCTGCTCATAACGTTTTTCATTTTCACCACAACGATGAGTGAAGCCACCGCCATGCGGCTCTTTCTTCCTGACGATACCGCCAAGCCGGAAGAGCAGAACAAGGCCAAAGAGTCTGGCGCCATCACCATTCTCCTGGGAAAAGACAACCATGTCTTTTACTATGAGGGAACCCTGGCGCCGAATGGCAGCAACTTCAAATCATCCAGCTTCAAGGAGATCCGTACCGTGCTGATCGATAAAAAGGCGCGCACGCCGGAGAAAGACCTTGTGGTGGTGATCAAACCCTCTAATGACTGTACCTACAAGAACGTAGTGGATATGCTGGACGAAATGGCCATCAATATCCTGAAACGGTACGCATTGGTGGATATTTCTGATCCGGAAGCACAGCTGGTAAAGGTATCGGACCAGTCAGCTGCGGCCGCCGGCCAGAATTAAGGTTATCTATGTGAACATCAGCATCTCATTACAAAAACCATTCAAATGGATATAAACAAAATTGCCAGCGCAGATATCCTCGATATCGTGTTCGACGGGCGTAACAAGGAATACGGCGCTTACCAGCTCCGTAAGACTTACAACAGGCGTATCCGGAATGCCCTTGTGGGCACTTTCGTGATCTGCGCATTGTTGCTGGCCCTGTCGATCATCGCCAATAAAAGCGGCGATCACAAAACGGAGATCGTGGTGCAGGATGTGAACCTGGAAGCATTGAAGCCGGAAGAGAAAAAGCCCGAGCCTCCTCCTCCGCCGCCTCCGCCAAAACAGGAGCCTCCCAAAGTGGAGATCACCAAATTCACCCCTCCCAAGATCGTGAAGGATGAAGAGGTGAAACCCGAAGAAGAGATCAAGGAAGTGGAAAAACTGGAAGATACCAAGATCGGTACCATTAACCAGGAAGGTATCAAAGACGAAGGCATTGTAGCACCCCCCGTTGAAAAGCCAACAGGTGTGGTGGCAGCGCCCAAGGTGGAAGAAGACTACGACAAGGTATTTACCGTAGTGCAGATACCTGCCGAATTCCCCGGTGGTACTGCAGGCTGGATCAGGTACCTGGAGCGTAACCTGAACAGGGACCTTCCCGTAGAGAACGGAGCGCCTCCCGGTAAATACACCGTGATCGTTTCCTTCATCGTGTCAAAGACCGGCGCCATCAGCGATGTGGTAGCCGAGAACGACCCGGGCTATGGCACCAAGGCGGAAGCCATACGCGTAATCCAGAAACGCCCCAGCTGGAAAGCCGCCGTACAGAACGGCCGAAACGTGATCTACCGCCACAAGCAAAGCATCACCTTCGTGGTATCTGAAGAATAAATTCTGAAGAATAAATTTTGTATTCAGCTTTTTAATAAGATCCCCGCAATTCGTTGCGGGGATCTTTTTTAATGTGCTGATTAGCTGATGTGCTAATTAGCTAATGTGATGATGTGATAATATCTTATCGCACAACTCCCCACTCACGCCAACTCACGCCCCCTCACGCCA
>DASVLZ010000354.1:0-5203 GCA_036384615.1 Sediminibacterium sp. | reverse complement strand
GTAGGTGGATTGCAGGAAGGCGGTACACTCGGCGATATTTATGGATATAAGCAGCTTTCCATTTTCCGCGATGCTGCAGAAGTGGCCAAACTCGCAGGAAACAGGCTCGATAATGTTGCCAATATTTCCGGCCCCGGCCGTACAGACGGCGCCGGTAAAATAACCGAAGGAGACGTGAACTGGATGGATGTGGACAGGAATGATACCATAGATTCGAGAGACCAGGTATACCTGGGCAATGTGAACCCCAAATGGACCGGCGGTTTTACTGCAACACTTTCTTATAAAGGACTTTCCCTGTATACACAGTTTGAGTTTGCACTCGGGCATACCGTGTATAATGATTATGTAGCCCGTATACTGGGTAATTACCAGGGAACTTTCAATTATATTGAGATGCAGAAAGATGCATGGTCGCCCGCCAACCGTGATTCAGATATTCCCAAGGTATATTCTGCCGACCAGCGAAGTGCGCCCCAGGGCAAGAAAAACTTTACGAGGGCCAATAATGCCGCTACCAACCTGAACGGTAATAACTCAAGGTTTTATGAAAAAGGGGATTACCTGGCCTGCAGGGAGATCACACTTTCTTATGATGTTGCCAAAAAATGGCTGGCACATACAAAAGTGTTTTCCGGCGCAAAAATATTCTTCAGCGCCAATAACCTGTTCTACATTAAAAAATTCAGCGGTCCTACACCTGAGCCACCTGTTTCCGGTAACGTGATCACAGGCGTATATGTAGGCACATACCCAACGCCCAGGAGTTTTGTAACAGGCGTGCAGGTAACTTTTTAAACCCGATAAATCTTTGATGTATGAAAATGAATAATAAATGGATATCCTCAGCATGTATTGCATTCTTGTTATGCAGTGCCTGCAATAAAAAAATAGAATTGAGCCCTGTTAGCAGCATCAGCGATGCCAGCTATTGGAAAACAGCCGATCAGGTAGATGCGTTTGTATCAGGTATACATATTGGTTTCAGGAGCAATGTTTCCAGCTTCCAGTTGCTGGGAGAGCAGCGCTCGGATATTTATGGGCTCGAGCCGGGAGCAAGCCAGTCGTTTACGGGGGAAGCTACCCAGGGACTGGAGAAGTTCTGGTTGCAGCAGCTGGATATGGACAATCCCGGCGTAAGCAATTTCGGAGGATTTTATTACAACATTAACCAGCTGAACCTGCTGATCAGCAAACTCAAAACCATTGATTTTGTAACTCCTGCCAACAAGAGCTATTACCTCGGTATTGCATATGGCATGCGCGCATTCTATTATTTCCAGATGCTGCGCTCATGGGGCAAAGTGGTTATACAAACCGAACCGGTAACCACTATTGATGTATCCAACCTGGCCAAAGAGGCTTCTGCGGAGGCAGATGTAATGACGCTGATCAAATCGGATATTGCTGCTTCTGAATCCAGTTTCGGTACCAACTATACTTTTAAGAATACCAAATCCTTCTGGAGTAAACCCGCCACCCTGATGCTGAAGGCAGAAGTGTTCCTGTGGACGAGCTACCGTGGCGGAGGCGGGGCAGATGCCACTATTGCAAAGAATGCACTCACAGATATACAGACCAATGTACCTTCATTGGCCCTCCTTCCTTCTTTTGCAGATGTTTTCAGAAGCAGTAACAAAGGAAACAATGAGATCATCTTCTCTGCGCGGTTCCTGCTGAACGAAGCAACTATGGGTTTTATACAGAGCAGTTTTGTTCCGCAGTCGGGACTGATCGCCAATTTTTATGATTCACTCAATAACCGGAAATTTGATGTAACTACAGATAACTGGGGCGGCCTGCTCAGGTCGCCGGTACGGTCTGCCACATTCCGGAAATTCAATAACCTGGATACTAGGAAATGGGTAAGCATACAGGCGGGGTACACGCGTCCTTCGGCGGGCGTGTATGTAATGGCCGGATGTTTTGTAAACAAATTCCAGGGTGAGCAAAACGCGGGTTCAAGGCAAATGACCAATGACTTTCCTGTTTACCGGTATGCAGACCTGTTGCTGTTGCTGGCAGAAGCCAAAGTGGCTCTCGGTGAAAACCCTGCAACCGAGATCAACCTGGTAAGGGCCAGGGCATATGGATCTAATTATGTTGCCGGCACGATGGGATACCCTAATCAGTCAATAGATGCCGATCCCAAAAACGCTATCTTGCAGGAACGGTTATTCGAATTTATTTTCGAAGGCAAACGCTGGTATGATCTGCGCAGGATGGGAGACGGATATGTGTTTGCAAACACTTCGGTATTATCGACTGCATCCTATAAACTCCTCTGGCCGATAGACAGGAACTCATTAACCAATAACAGGGCACTCGAACAAAACCCCGGATATCCCAAATTTTAGTTTTAGTAAATCAGCATAGCAGTTGAAAGCCGGGGGTCTTTCGCAGGCTCCCGGCAATTTTAAGCAATGAAGATCTATAATACGTTAGTTATATGCACATAGAACATTTAAAGGGATTGATAGCAGCACCATTCACACCCATGAAGGCAGACGGGTCTTTACATCTTGCATTGATACCTGACTATTACCGGATGCTGAAAGAGAACCATGTTTCCGGTGCTTTTATCTGCGGCTCTACAGGTGAAGGTGTATCCATGACGGCAAAAGAAAAAATGCTTGTGGCAGAAGCCTGGGCAGCATGTACAGATGGCGATAAGGATTTTAAAGTGATGACATTGCTCGGTGGCACCAGCATTGCAGACTGTAAAGAGCTGGCCAGGCATGCGCGGAACATTGGCCTGTATGGAATATCATTTACAGCGCCTTTTTATTTTGAGCCTGCCAATATATCCATGCTGGCCAAAGCCTGCATAGCAGTAGCGGAATCAGTGCCGGAGCTGCCGTTCTACTATTATCATATACCGGTATTGACTGGCGTGAACTTTCCCATGTACGGGCTGCTGAAAGAGATTGACGGGCGCCTGCCCAATTTTGCGGGAATCAAATACACGCATGAAGATTTCATGGATTTTTTGAGCTGCCTGCATTTTGCCGGCGGCAAATATGATATGCTATGGGGAAGGGATGAGAACATGCTGGCTGCACTCGCCATTGGTGCGAAAGGAGCCGTAGGAAGTACTTTCAATTATGCCGCGCCATTGTACCATCACCTGATCCGTGCTTTTGAAGTGGGTGCGCTGGATGAAGCCGCAGGATGGCAGCTGCGGTCTATCGAAATGATCCGCCTGCTCGGTAAATATGGCGGCATAAGCACCGGCAAAGCCTATATGAAACTGACAGGCCTGGATTGCGGCGAATTTCGTTTGCCGGTAAAGAATATGAGCCCGGAAGAATTTGTATCCTTCAGGCAGGATGTGGAAGCGCTTGGATTTTATCAATACAAATCACAATTACCCGATAGCATCGTTGCGATGACGAAATAATGATCAGGCTGTTAATTACCTCCATATTATACCTCCAGGCATTGCTGTATCCCCATCACATACCGGCACAGGACACTGCTGTACAGTCTATCTGGAAAATTGCAGAAAGCATACCGGCAGCAACAGCCCATGCCCGCCCGCTGGGTGTGGCCGGACCGGTAACAGGAGTAACAGGAAATTTTTTACTGGCAGGAGGCGGATCTAATTTTCCCGGGGCCATGCCGTGGCAGGGAGGACAGAAGGTATATTATGATGCCTTGTATATATATCGCAGAAAAGCACCAGGACTCATACGCATAAAAAAAACATACCGGTTAACCGAACCGGTGGCATATGCCGCCAGCTGCTCTGTTCCGCAGGGTATTGTATATGCGGGAGGAGAGAACAGCGCAGGTATTTCACAGAATGTGTTTTTGATAAGCATGGAAGAAAATAAAACGCCTGTTATCACACAACTGCCATCACTGCCTGTACCTGTAACCAATGCTTCACTTGTTTTTCATGAAGGATATATCTATCTCTCCGGCGGAATAATGGCGAATGGTGTTTCTGATGGCTTCTGGCGCATGCATCTTACAGACCTGCGGAACGGCTGGGAAAAACTGCCGCCCCTGCCCCGTGCAGTAGCGTACGCCCTGGTATTGGTTCAGTCTTCCCCCAAAGGTAAAGGCATGTATGTTATAGGCGGGCGTAAGAAAAACGATAATGGCATCAGTGATCTTTACCGTTCTGTGTGGTATTACAGCTTTACACAACAGGTATGGGAAGAGAAAGCGCCATTGCCTTACCCGGTTTCTGCGGCTCCGGGCGCAGCAACCGGCGAAAAGGGTATTCTTGTTTTTGGCGGCGATACCGGCAATACCTTTCACCGGTCGGAGCAACTTATAGCAGCTGCCGCCAGGGAAACGGATGCAGGGAAGAAACGATTGCTTACTGAAGAAAGGGCACAACTGCAGGCCAGGCACCCCGGGTTTTGCCGGAACATACTTTTCTATGATACATTTTCTGATAACTGGCGCATTGCAGCACAAATACCATTTGATCCGCCGGTAACCACAACGGCTGTTGGATGGAATGATGAAATATATATTCCCGGGGGAGAGATCAGGGCAGGAGTAAGAACGCCTTCGATATGGATGATGCGGTACATACACCATGAACGATAAAAGAAATGCAGACAAACATACCAACAACCCAGAAGGCAACCGGAACAACCTCTTACGCATGGCGCGTGGTGGCCCTGCTTTGGGTAGTAGCCTTGCTGAATTATATGGACAGGCAGATGCTGAGCACCATGAAGCCATCCATGATGGTGGATATCAGTGAACTGCAATCGGCTACGAATTTCGGTTACCTGATGGCTATCTTTCTCTGGGTATATGGTATCATGAGCCCTGTAGCCGGTATGATTGCCGACCGTATAAACCGGAAATGGCTCATTGTTGCCAGCCTGTTTGTATGGAGCGCCGTTACTTTTGGTATGGGCTATGCTACCAGCTTCACCCAATTATACTGGCTAAGGGCCGCTATGGGTGTAAGCGAGGCGTTGTATATACCCGCTGCTTTGTCGTTGATTGCAGACTACCATTTTTCCCGCACCCGCTCACTGGCGGTGGGTATTCATATGACAGGCCTGTATATGGGCCAGGCGCTGGGAGGTTTTGGTGCTACGGTTGCCGGAGTGTTCTCATGGCAAACAGCATTTTGTTTTCTGGGCGGTATCGGTATTGTATATGCACTCGTTCTGATCGTTACATTAAAAGAAAAAGAAAATATGCGCATGTCATCCGGCCTGCAGCATAT
>DASVLZ010000353.1:0-2447 GCA_036384615.1 Sediminibacterium sp. | reverse complement strand
TTTTGCAACGGAGAAGCCCGATCCGAAAATGAAATACAATATCCTGGTAGATATTACGGATGCTGCTGCCAAGCCCGACACCATTAACCTGTACCTGGAAGCCGCTGCCACCTTACTGAACCTGCATGGTGTGGGCGGAGTGCCGGCAAAGAACCTGAATATGATCGTGGTTCTCCATAAAATGGCCACCAATTCCATACTCACCAATGAGGCATACCAGAAAAGATTTAAAACAGATAACCCCAACCTGGGAATGATCACGGCCCTGAAAGCCGCCGGCGTAAAATTCTATACATGCGGACAAACCCTGTTCAGGGCAAGGCTTCCCAAAGAAAGTATTCTTCCGGAAGTGGAAATAGCCACGTCTGCACTTACCACGCTGACTACTTACCAGCTGAAAGGGTATGCCATGATCAACTTTAAATAATCTGTTTCCAGCATAACCCGCAGGTAACTCCTGCGATTCTCTTTATAAAAACCTAAAATATAACACAGGATAATATATGTGCCGCTCTCTCTGAGTTATTAATAACCATTTTATCTTTAGCGGGTGACTGAAAGCAGCTGCTAATGAGAGCGTGTTTACTTGTATTATTCTCCGTTATATGCATTACCGTTACTGCACAGCCGCGGGTGGCGCCGGATCCGGCAGTATTGTACCGGCAGCTTACTGATGCAAAAGGTTCTGAGCGCGCCGTATTACTGATACAGCTGGCTAGGATCGAATTCGGGCGCGAAATGGAAAAAGCCTTTGCAAAAGCCCAGGAGGCGCTTGCCATTTATCGCGCAGAAAACAATGAAAAAGGGCAGGTGGATGCCTTGCAGCTGGTCGCCGCCGTTCACCGCAGAAAAGGAGATCCAGGCCTTTCGGAAGAACTGGATTCCCTGTCGTACGTACTGGCAAGGAAAACGAATTATACTGAAGCCATTCCCATAAGCCTGCAGCCCCTCATCATCAGCCAGGTAAGGGAATTGAATTATGCCAGGGCATTCGAGCTGGCTAATGAAGCTATTTCCATTAAAACACAATTTCCTCCCGACAGGGTTTTGGCCGGTTTATACCATACCCGGGGAAATATCTGTTTACAATTACAAAAACCTGCAGAAGCTGCGGCCGACTACCAGAAAGCGTATGATATCGGGCAATCGATCAATGACAGGAACTTAATGGCAAGGGCATTGAATGGACTGGCTACAGCAGACCGTGCAAAAGGAGATCTGCCAAATTCGCTTGATAATATCATCAACGCCATGAAGATGGCAGAGAAGGGAAACGACAGATCGCACCTCGCCTCACTATATCTTTCTGCCGGCAATACATATAGCAACCTGAACAAGTGGCAGGAGAGCCTGGAATATTACAGGAAAGCCTGGATGCTGGAGAAGTATATACAAACCATGCAGGTAAAAGCCTCTGTGCTGGGCAATATCAGCAGGATATTTTCCAGGCTGAACGAATATGATTCGGCGCTGCATTACCATGCTATCCGGGCAGAGTTTGCACGCAAAACAAAAGACAGCTTTGTGCTGGCATCCATTGATATGGATATGGGGAATATTGTTTCTGCGCAGGGAAATTACCGGAAGGCGATCAGTCATTATGAAGAGGCGCTGGATATTTACCAGGCAAGGCAACACCCCCCTGAACTGGCATTGGCATATAATGCCCTGGCATCTGTTTACCTGAAAACAAAGGAATACGATAAGGCCGAATCATACCTCCTGAAAAGTTATGACCTGAAAGATCATGTAGACAGGGGAAGGAAAAAGTATACGGATTACCTTCTCAGCAGGGTATATGAAGAGACCGGTGAAATGGCTAAAGCGAAACGGTATCGCAATGAATACCTTTCTATGGGTGATTCGCTGATCACTGCAGAAACGGAGTTAAAGATCAACCGGCTTCAATCGGCATATGAGATCAGTAAAAGGGAAGATGCGCTCACGATTGCCGCAGGTGAAAAACAGTTGAAAGACCTTGAACTGAAACAAACAAAAATACAATTGTGGGGTTCTGTTATTGCAATCGTATTGCTGGCCGCGATAGCCGGCGTGGTGTACAAAGGATACCGCGATAAAAAAAGAATGGCAGCGATACTGCAGCAAAAAAATGACCGTATAGAAACCCTGCTGAAAGAACTGCACCACAGGGTGAAGAATAATCTCCAGGTCATCGGCAGCATGCTGAACCTGCAGTCTGCCAAACTTCCTGATGGCCAGGCGAGATCGGCTATTGAAGAGGGAAAGGCGCGGGTAGAAGCCATCAGCCTGCTTCACCAGCTGATGTATTTTGATGATAAGCTCAGCGGCATCGATATGGAAAAATACCTGACCGCGCTGATAGATATGCTTACAAACAGTTTTGGGTACCAGGGATCTGTTGTACAGACGAATATCCGTATGTCGCCACATCCGCTGGATGTGGATATAGCTATGCCGCTGGCCCT
>DASVLZ010000352.1:0-3733 GCA_036384615.1 Sediminibacterium sp. | reverse complement strand
GTATGGAAGACAGGCTGTCTTACGAGATCAGTATACCTGGAAACCTGTATCCGCTTGCCATACCGCGTCTCTCATTAACTACCCTGGCAGAGAATGCGGTTAAGCACGGCATTGCGCAGAACAAAACCGGTGGAAAAGTGTTTATAGGAGGGGCTTTCCGGGAAAACGGGTATTGCCTTTCCGTAACGCATCCGGGTATATTGGGTAATGGAGAAGGTATCGGCATACGCAACCTGCAGGAGCGGCTGCAGATACTGTATAAAGGCAAAGCATTTTTTGAAATATATTCAGAAGACGGCATGGTAAAAGCCAGCTTATTCATTCCACAATAGCATGAACGGTATCAGAACACTGATCATAGATGATGAACGCTCGGCACGCAATGAACTGAAACGTGCACTCGCCGCCTACCCGGATTTTTTACTCGTGGGTGAAGCTGCCGATGCAGATGAAGCGGAAACACTGATCCGGCAACTGCAGCCCGACCTGCTCTTTCTCGACATACAAATGCCGGGAAGATCAGGCTTCGACCTTCTGGAATCATTAACGGAAGTGCCCGCTGTGATCTTTGTAACGGCATATGACAAATATGCATTACAGGCATTCGAAGTAAGCGCTGTAGACTACCTGCTGAAACCGGTAAGGGATGAACGGCTTGCCAAAGCCATGGAAGAAGCGCGGCAACGCATACAGAATGGTAACGGGCGATTTGTATTTATCAAAGACGGATCAAAATTTCATTTGCTACGCTGGAGTGAAGTGGTGATGATCGAATCAGCAGATCCATATGTACGCCTTCACCTGAAGAATGACAGGCTGCTGATGAAAACATCTCTCGCCCAGCTGGAAACCGCGTTGGACAGCACATTTTTTTTCAGGGCCAACCGCCGGCAACTGGTTAATCTCCGGTTTATTGATAGTATTCACCAGAAAGAGGGCGCATTAACAGCGCTGCTCACCACAGGTGGCGAAATTGTTTTTTCCGAGAGACAATCCACCGCATTTAAAAAATCACAAAAACATTTATGAAACAGTTAGTTTTTTGTTTGCTGGGTGTGCTGCTGATGCACACCGGCAGGGCGCAGCATTATGTAATAGAAGACAGCGTATTGATACATACTTCCTACGGAGCCACATTATCTGCGGTGGTAGTGCGTAAAAAAGATGCGCCGGCCAGGCAACCCGCAGCGCTCATGTTCTTCATCTATTCCAATCTTGACAGGAGCCTGGCAGAAGCCAGATCCGCTGCGGACCATGGCTATGTGGGTATTGTGGCAGACACGCGCGGAAAACGGTTAAGCCCCGACCCGATAGAGCCTTATGAACATGAAGCAAAAGATGTAAATGCCGTGATCGACTGGATCACCCACCAACCCTGGAGTGATGGCAGTGTAGGTATGTATGGCGGAAGCTATTCCGGTTTTGCACAATGGGCCGCCACCAAATACCTGCATCCCGCACTAAAGACCATCGTTCCTTATGTGGCGGCCATTCCCGGTCTTGGCCTTCCCATGGAGAACAATGTGTTCCTTACCGCGAATTACCAGTGGCCTTTTTATGTAACCAATAACAGGATGCTGGATACGGCTGTAAACAATGCGAATGAACGCTTCAGGAAAATGCGCCTTAACTGGTTCTTCAGCGGCGTGGCATACAACCGTATAGACAGTGTGGATGGCACACCCAACCCCTGGCTGCAGAAATGGCTCCGCCACCCATCGTACGACAGCTACTGGCAATCGATGGTGCCTTACGGAAAAGAATATGCACGTATCAATATCCCCGTGCTGACCATTACAGGATATTATGATGACGGACAGATATCAGCCCTCGAATACCTGCGGCAACACTATCATTACCGGCCCGATGCACAGCATTACCTGGTAATAGGACCGTACGATCATTTCGGCGCGCAGCGAGGCGGAACAAAGACCATAAGAGGATATCAGGTAGACCCCGTGGCCCTCATCAATACACGGGAGCTTACTTTTCAATGGTTCGATTATATCATGAAAAACGGGCCACGGCCGGACCTTATCAAAGACAGGATCAATTTTGAACCCATGGACGCCAACCGATGGAAACACGCGCCATCACTGGCCAGGATGGAAGACAGCACTTACCGGTTCTACCTCGCAAAAAACAAAACCCTTTCCCTGCAGAAACCCCTGAAACAGGAATACAACCTGCAGCAGGCAGACCTTACCGACAGGAACCTGTGGAACGAATACTATCCTGATCCAATTATAAAAACAGAACTCGATACCAGCAGCGGCCTCTTTTTCTGGTCCCGCCCTTTTGAGGAACCCGTAACAGTAAGCGGACAGGTAGAAGGGGTACTCAAAGCCCACATCAATAAAAAAGATATGGATATCAGCCTCAGCCTCTATGAAGTAATGCCCGATGGAAAATATTTCCAGTTGTCGTATTATATCGGGCGGGCCAGTTATGCAAAGGACCAGGCACAGCGGCATTTGCTGCGCCCGGGAAAATGGGAAACCATTCCTATGCAACGCTCCAGGCTATTTAGTAAACAGTTACAGAAAGGCAGCAGGCTGCTGGCAGTACTCAACATCAACAAAAATCCATTTTCACAGGTTAATTATGGCACAGGAAAAGATGTGAGCACAGAAACCATACATGATGCCGGCACGCCTTTGCAGATACAATGGGGCACGGATAGTTACCTGGAACTGGGGATAAGCAGGGTTCATTGAAGGATACTCCCGTTTCGTTCTCCAATCTGCCATCTGCCATTCCGGACAATACAGCCGTTCTGTATAAGGTTTTGTTATGATTCTCCTCTATTAACAGTCCTATGGCCGGATTATGATTATTTTTCCGCCCTATGTACAAACGCTCTGGCAGCAAATGGTGCCTGCTGGCTATCATCGCCTCTCTTTCTTCCTGCGCAGCGGTGCAGTTTTATAACGAGCCCGACAAACCCTTTTTCTATTCAGGCAAAGACAGCCTGGTAACCGTTGCTCCTGCCGATTCGCTGGATGTGGTAACGTTCAATATCAAAAAAGCGGAAAAAATAGACCTCGCCATCACAGAACTGGAGCAGCTCCAAAAGAATACAGGCGTTGATATCTACCTGTTGCAGGAAATGAACGAACAGGGTGTGCAGGCCATAGCCAAAGCGCTTCGCCTGAACTACCTGTACATTCCCATAGTATACGACAGAACCGATAAAAAAAATATAGGCAATGCCATCCTTACCAAAGGAACGATAGGATATCCCGAGAAACTGATATTGCCCCACGCCAAATGGCAGAACCAGCAGCGGCGTGATGTTACCATAGGAGAGGTGACCATACACGATAAAAAAATACTGGTATATAGTGTGCACACCGAAACATTTGCCATGAGCCGGAAAAAACGAATGGACCAGGTAGATGCCATTATTGAACACCTACGTACACAATCTGCCAATTACCAGTATGTACTGATAGGCGGCGATTTCAATACCCTGTTTACCCGTGACGGGCAAACTGTGATTGATAAATTCCGCAATGCAGGTTTCAGCTGGTCAACAGAAGCCGTGGGCACCACGGCCAGGCCGGTATTGGGTATGATCAAACCGAGGCATGACTATGTGTTTTCACGCGGCCTGCAGGTGAAAAATGCCTATAAGATAGATGCATCAAAATCCAGCGATCATTATCCTGTTTTCGCCAGCTTCGGATATTAGATGTTAGTTGTTGGCTAAAAGCTAGCCAACCGCTAAGAA
>DASVLZ010000351.1:0-3678 GCA_036384615.1 Sediminibacterium sp. | reverse complement strand
CATCCTTATCACCTTCCCCGGGTGTTTTTCGGCGAAGTTGCGGATCATGGATTTCAATACTTCGTTTTCGGGATATTCCACGAGACGAGACTTCAGGTTGTCCAGCGTGAGCAATGACGGGTCATCGCTGATGCGGCCCATTCCGTAAAAACGGCCCTGCTCTACCAGTACACATCCTTCCCTGTCTTTTATCACGAAAGTCTGCTGCTGCGCTGCTATCCAGTCTATCGCCTGCTGCACCCGCTGGTTATATTCATCCGGCAAAGGCAGTTCAGATGCCGCGGTGGTATCGAGGAAACAGAGTATGGCATTCAGCCGGAATTCATTCACCAGTTTCCAGAGGAACCTGTGTGCATCTACCAGCATGGCAAAACTGGCCAGCGGTGAAGAATATTTTCTTTTTTTATCGATAGCCAGTCTCATGTAGCCGCGGCTGTCTTCAAACAGGTAGATACCCCATAACTGTTCATACCGTTTCTGGCTCTTGTTATGTATAGGCCACAGCCTCTTGATCTCCACACTTTCCAGCAGGGAAGCGATGAATTCACTGGGACAAACCGTATGGGTAATGGTATGTATCTTCCGCAGGAACTCCTGCCGTTTTTCAGAAATATCCAGCCCTGTAAAATGGCTCACCACCCTTTTCTTCAGGTTCTTTGCCTTGCCCACATAGATCACTTTACCTTTTACATCATGAAAATAATATACGCCGGGCTGGTCGGGCAATGACTTTACATGTTCTTCGGGCAGGTTGCCGGGCAGGGTCTGGTTACGGTTCTCTTTTTTCAGCATTTCCTTTACCAGCAAAAAACCATTGTTGCGCAGTACCAGGTCCAGCACTTTCGTGGTGGCCACAGCATCGCCGCCCGCCCTGTGCCGGTTCTCGATAGGAATGTTCAACTCGCGGCACAAATGGCCCAGTCCATATTTGCGGAACCCCGGAAACACTTTTCGGCTGAGGCGTATGGTGCAGAGCTTGGGGGTCTGCAGCGAAAACCCAGCCTGCAGCAGGTGGTATTTCACAAAGGAAAAATCAAAGTTCACATTATGCGCTACGAAAACACGGTCCTTCAGCAGACTGTATATCTTGGGCGCCACCTCGTGAAAAGAGGGAGCTACAGATACCATGGCATCCGTAATACCCGTCATATTAGCAATAAAAGGGGGAATGGGCTGGTGCGGGTTGATCAGTGTTTCGTATTTGCCTTCCACCTCATTTCCGTTATGCAGTACAATGGCTATTTCCGTCATCCCATGCTGCTGGGGAAACCCTCCTGTAGTTTCTATATCAACGATCGCATACTGCATCCGGGCTGCAAAATCGGAAAAAAAGCCATGACAGTAAGGATTTTGCCGAAAAAGCTACTTATGATGTAACCTTTTATATAAACAAACGTTAGGTATAATTAACAATGATTAACGGAGCCCGCTGTTAATTTTGATCCGTAATTCGTTCATGCTTATGAAATACATTCTCTGCATACTATTCCTGGCCCTGTTCACCGGCTGCAGTACCAGCGCCAACAGAACAGCGGGCACGGTAAATGTCATCTCCATCTCCCTAACAGACCGTACCGGCAGTATGTTTACCTGGTAGCCAACAAGACCATAGCCGATAGACCATGGACTATGGACCATCGACCATAACCCCACAGACTTTCCTTATTTTTGCTGCCCTTTCAACCTAATTCCCTGCATGGAACTCAGCAAAAACTATATACCCAACGAAACAGAGGCCAGGTGGTATGCACACTGGCTGGAGAAAGGCTATTTTAACAGCACTCCCGATGAGCGTGAGCCTTATACCATTGTAATACCGCCCCCCAATGTAACCGGCGTATTGCATATGGGCCATTGCCTGAACAATACGATCCAGGATATCCTTATCCGCAGGGCGCGTATGCAGGGAAAAAATGCCTGCTGGATACCGGGCACTGACCATGCATCCATTGCCACCGAAGCCAAAGTGGTGCAGATGCTCCGCGAAAAAGGGATTGCCAAATCCTCGCTCAACCGCGATGAGTTCCTGAAATATGCATGGGAATGGAAAGAGAAATACGGCGGCATCATCCTTCAGCAGCTGAAAAAGCTGGGATGCAGCCTCGACTGGAACCGTGTTTCCTTTACCATGGATGAAACCTATTACCGTTCTGTGATCCGGGTATTCATCGACCTGTACCAGAAAGGCTGGATATACCGCGGCAAGCGGATGATCAACTGGGATGTAAAGGCCAAAACAGCGCTGAGCGATGAGGAAGTGATCCGCAGGGAAACACAACAGAAACTGTATTACCTGCGCTACCAGGTAGTAGATAACAATAATGCCGCTCCCGAATACATTACCATCGCCACCGTGCGCCCCGAAACCATCATGGGCGATACAGCAGTATGCGTGCATCCCAAAGATGAGCGGTACAGGCACCTGCACGGCAAACGCGTACTCGTGCCGCTGATCGACCGCTCCATTCCCATCATCACCGATGATTATGTGGCCATGGATTTTGGTACCGGCGCATTGAAAGTAACACCGGCCCATGATATGAACGACTACCAGCTGGGCCAGAAGCACGGGCTGGATGTAGTGGATATCTTCAATGAAGACGGCACACTCAACGAAGCTGCGCAGATACTGATCGGGCAGGACAGGTTTGAAGCCCGTAAGAACATCATTCCCCTGCTGGAAGCAGGCGGGTGCCTCGTAAAAACAGAAGAGTATACCAGCGAAGTGGGCTACTCCGAAAGGACCGATGCCGTTGTGGAACCACGCCTGAGCCTGCAGTGGTGGGTGAGCATGCAGCAGCTGAGCGATCCCGCGCTGGCAGCGGTGATGGACGAATCCATCCGCTTCTTTCCTCCCAAGTTCCGGAACCTGTACCGCAACTGGATGGAGAATATACGCGACTGGTGCATCAGCCGCCAGCTCACATGGGGGCACCGTATACCTGCATTCTATGCGCCCGATGGATCCTTCGTTGTGGCAGAAAATATAGACGATGCCTGGCAGCAGTTCCAGCAACAGGGCTCCGGCGTGCGCATGGATGAGATATGGCAGGATAATGATGTGCTGGATACCTGGTTCTCGAGCTGGCTATGGCCTTTCGAGGTATTCAAAGGCTATTCAGACCCCGGTAATAAAGAAATACAATATTACTATCCCACCAATACCCTTGTAACCGCCCCCGAGATCATTTTCTTCTGGGTGGCCAGGATGATCATGGCCGGCTATGAATACATGGGCGAAAAACCTTTCCGCAACGTGTATTTCACCGGTATTGTGCGCGATAAGCTGGGAAGGAAAATGAGCAAGAGCCTCGGCAACTCTCCCGATCTGCTCGCACTGATAGACCAGTACGGCGCAGATGCAGTCCGCTTCGGTATTATGATATCTTCTCCCGCAGGGAATGATATCCTGTTTGATGAATCCGCTCTTGAGCAGGGCCGCAACTTCAACAACAAACTCTGGAATGCACTGAAGCTGGTGAAGATGTGGGAAGGCAGACAGGAAGAAAAAGGTTCCGGCAATAACCAGGCATCCGCTCCCAACTTTTCCCTTACCTGGTTCAGCAACCGTCTGGCGCAGGCTAAGGCGGAGGTGGATACCATGATGGAACAGTTCAGGCTGAGTGAGGCGCTGAAGACCATCTATTCACTGATATGGGATGATTTCTGCAGCTGGTA
>DASVLZ010000350.1:0-3542 GCA_036384615.1 Sediminibacterium sp. | reverse complement strand
GATTGACCGTGCAGTGTACGGTTGAGCAACCTGATCCTTTCCTTCGTGATCCTGATACCCATGCCGTTTCCTTCCATTGTTCGGGTATCAAAACCGGTACCATTGTCTGTGACCAGTATATGAAGATCAGCGTTTTCATGATATACCCGGATCGTTATGCTGCCATCTGCATTCTTAGGTCCTGCGCCATGTTTTATGGCATTTTCAACAATAGGCTGCAGCAACAGGTAGGGGATTTCTATACCTGATGCATCAATATCATGGTCGGTTTGTATGGCATACCCGAACCCGAAACGGAGTTTCTCCAGTACGATATAAGTATCCAGCAACGAAAGTTCTTTCTCCAGCGCAACAAATTCCCTATCATGATTGCGGAGCGATTCACGCAACAGGTTGCTGAAGCCTGTCAGGTAATGATTGGCATTTGTGATATCATTTTTATTGATCAGTCCCTGTATAGAAGAAAGTGCATTGAATACAAAATGCGGATTCAATTGCGCGCGTATGGATTGAAGGCTTTGTGTTAGTTGACGGCTCCTTGCTTTTTCTCTCCTGAACCGGATAAGGTACCGGACGAAGAAAAAGAGCAGTAGTGCTATCAATAATATGGCACCACCTGTTAACCAGAAACGGCCGGTCTGGTACCAATCCGGTGAAGAGCTGAATTTGAAAGCCCGGATGCCTGTTGGATTATCCTTGTACTTGACGAAAAGCACATACTGTTTGCCGGACCGTAATCTGGGCAAAATCAATAGGTGCCCGGTAGTCTGCCACCGGATATTCCGGATGCTGCCGGTGGTTAAGGCATATTGCAGGGAAGTATCAGGGTAGGAAAGTGATGGCTTGCGGAAATACAGTGCCAGCTTGGAATATTTGTTGAAAGTTCCCTCTATGGAAGTGCGGCTGTATTGAGGGGGCCAATATTGATAAAAGGTGTCGATACTGCCAAGCTCTTTATCTTTTTCGCGCAGGCGTTGTTCTGAAAAAGCAGTATGCGATACTTCCGGGGAATTATTCCGGCTCCATTTCGCTACATAAGGAAGCAGAACAGGCTGCATCTTTTCGAATGAAAAACTGATCAGGGTTTTTCCCGACCGCTTATTCCTGAAATGGAGGTTGATGGTTTCACCGGGCTGCAGGGTATCGTTGAACAAAAGAAAATTATCTTTTTTGATCAGCCAGGCTTCTGATTGCCGGACACCTGATTGCTGTATGCTTTGCCAGTCTTTATACAACCGGTTATTCCTGGTAATACTTACCTGCAGGTCACTGATATTGAAAAGTGGTTCGGCCCTTGAGGTACTGTCGGCAAGCTTGCCGGTTAATGGAGTAAGTATGCCTTTATTCAGCAAAAAAAGATCGGCTGCTTTATGTATGGGAACAAGGTTTACAGATAAGGACGGCCCGTACACTTTTATCTTCCTTGTTTCATAAGGAGGTGTTACAAATGTAGGGGCAAACTTGAGTGCCGAATCAGATGCAAATTCATTGGTAATAATGATAAAAGCCTGGTCAAAAGAATACGTAAGTACAGATTGGTGTTTGTGGCTATTCTGGGAGAATAAAGCGTGATGCATCAACAGGCCGCATAACAGGAAGCTGTATATTTTCAATCGTGTTTTCATAATGTCCGGTTTTGTTGTGCTATAGGTTTTACAGGTTCAATAACAGATCATGCCTCAAACGTACCATCCCGGGATCAGTTGTTATGAAAAGTTGTGAATCCAGCCTGCTTTTTTGTGAATTTGCCATGGATGGAGATAGTCAACGGGAATATCGGTTGGAAAACCCGCTAACAACCTATTTACTCCGATAACCTGCAATCTATCACTTTCAACTGCAGTTTTTTCCCGCCATTCCATTCGTTTTCATCAATGGTGAATACAATGTCTACGGGCTGGCGTGATTGGAGAAGGGGTAGTCTGGAGGCCATGTTGAAGCCGATGCCGGTGAGCGTGGTGTTCTGTTGTTTTACCACGAAGCGGAGATGCTGGTCCCTTACAGTTTTGGAATAGCCGGTATCGGTTACATTCCTCGTAATGAATACGGGGCGTGTGTTTTCGGGGCCGAAGGGTTCCATTTGCATGAGTATATTATAAAAACCGGGTGTAACCTGGTCAAAGTCCAGTTCGGCATCGATGATGATCTCGGGTACCAGTTGTTCTTCTGTGATCAGCTGGCTTACCTCGTATTCAAATGCATCGGCGAAAGCCTGTATGTTTTCGGGCAGGAGGGTCATACCGGCTGCGGCAAAATGGCCGCCGTATCCGAGCAGGTGTTCGCGGCAGGCATAGATGGCTTCATAGAGATTAAACCCTGCAACGCTTCTTGCGCTTCCGGCTATATAATCACCGCTCCTGGTAAGTACAATAGTAGGCCGGTAATATGAGTCGATGAGCCGGCTGGCCACAATGCCCACCACTCCTTTATGCCAGTGTTCCTGGTATACTACCGTGGTTTTGCGGGAGGCATGACCGGGGTCATTTTGTATCAGCACCAGCGCTTCTTCCGTTATACTGGAATCGGCTTCCCTGCGGTCGATATTGTCGCTGTGCAGTTTTTCTGCAAAGGCCAGTGCTTTGTCGAAATCTTTTTCGATGAACAGCTGCACTGCTTTCCTGGCATCGTCCATTCTTCCTGCGGCATTTACCCTTGGGGCAATGATGAAAACAAGGTTGGTGATATGCATCTGTTTCTGAACACCGGCCAACTGCATCAGCGCTCTGATGCCTGCACAGGGGTTTTCATTCACTTTCTTAAGACCGAAGAAAGCAAGTGTGCGGTTTTCACCCGTGATAGGTACTATGTCTGCAGCAATCGCTGTTGCCACCAGGTCGATGTATTCCAGGAAAGAGGATTCAGGCAAACCCATCTGTCCTGCGAGGGCGGTCATCAGTTTAAAGCCCACACCGCATCCGCAGAGTTCTTTATAAGGATAGGGGCAACCGGGTTGTTTGGGATTTAATATAGCCACTGCATCGGGCAGCTCTTTACCCGGCAGGTGGTGATCGCATACAATAAAATCGATGCCGAGTGTTTTCGCATATGCGATCAGTTCCACGGATTTTATGCCGCAGTCGAGGGAAACGATCAGCGTTACCCCGGTTTCTTTTGCATAATCGATGCCGGCTTTGGAAATACCATATCCTTCACG
Source organism: Sediminibacterium sp. (assembly GCA_036384615.1). Classification (GTDB taxonomy): domain Bacteria; phylum Bacteroidota; class Bacteroidia; order Chitinophagales; family Chitinophagaceae; genus Sediminibacterium. The sequence goes on along the minus strand of DASVLZ010000350.1, from coordinate 388 downwards.
ATAACGATGGGGTATATAGAAGTCCACCGCAGGATAGATCTCCGACAGGAAGCGGTACATGCTGGCGACCGATGTGGTGCCATCCACATCATAATCGCCGAAGACCAGTATGGTTTCATGATGTTCGAAAGCGGATACCAGCCTGGCTACGGCTTTATCCATGTCTTTCATCAGCCAGGGATCATGCAGGTCGGAAAGCTGCGGGCGAAAATATTGTTTGGCTTTATCAAAATCATCAATCCCCCTCTGCACCAGTATCCGGCAGAGGGTGCGGTTGATCCCGAGCGAATCCTGCAGGGCGGCAACCTTGTCATGATCCGCAACTGATATTTTCCACCTTTTCTGCATTAGTATTGTCTGTCGGTAGTATAGCGTACCAGGTCTTCCA
>DASVLZ010000349.1:0-2604 GCA_036384615.1 Sediminibacterium sp. | reverse complement strand
CATCCTTCACCATATGCCGGCTCGTAACCATACCGGTAGTGCCGCTGCTTTCAAACACTGTTTCCGGCTCAAAGACACCGGTAACAACAGGGTGTGTTTTAAAGAATGAGATAGGCAACGCAGGTATCTCCCGGGGTGTCTTACCACTGCCGGGCGCATATCCCATAAGCCCGCACCATTGCCGGTAAACAGGGTTATGGAAATACTGTATACGGAAGATATCGGCACACAGCCCGGAAAAAGCCTCCGTATCCCCGGTAAGAGAGAAAATATTGTTAACATCAAAACTGTCCACAACGATGAATTGGCATGATTTGACTAAATTTGATCGGAAAGTTAGCCGAATGAAGACAAAATTATTGATACTGTTGGCAATACCGCTGGCATTTTATGCCTGCAAGAAGGATACGTATACTACCAAACCACAGATAAGCATCAAGGACATCAATAAAAAAGTGCTGGATCCGGGCGACCTGCTGCTCTTCCAGGTGCAGTTTACGGATGCGGAGGGCGATATACAGGATACATTGTGGATACAGAAGGTATCAAGGGTATGCCCCACCACCCCGGGCGCGCAGTTTGTAACAAAATACAAAGTGCCTGATTTTACTCCCATCAAAAACATCAAAGGCATACTCGAGGTCGGGTTCGGCTATAATTCCAGCAACGGCAATTACAGTTCCATTGCGGGTTGCGGTATCAGGAACGATACCTGTTATTTCAAGTTCTGGCTGAAGGATAAAGCCAATAACATCAGCGACACCATCAGTACGGAGAACATTGTCTTACTTAAATAAGCCCGGTGTTGAATGGTTTACTGAAAGCGGCCCTTTTCGGCAATTACTTTTACGGCCTCTGCGCCGTGGCCCTTTCCATTGAAGCTGCTTTCCAGCAACAATATCCGCTCAACAGCATCGCCTATTACCTGCTTGTATTCAGCGCTACGGTGGTGTATTATACGCATGCTTATATAGCGGAACCCCTTACACATACCAACCTCAACGCGAGGTCCGTCTGGTACCGCAGCTATGGCCGTTTTGTGAAATATTCACAGGTATTATTTACCCTCATCGTATTCATCACGGGGATCAGCATCCTGCGCAGCAGCTGGCAGGGCGTAATAACCATGCGGTGGCAGGAATGGGTACTGCTGCTGGTATTTCCGCTGGCGGCGGCATTGTATTATGGCAGCGTAAAACCCGGCGCATCCACCAACAGCCTCAGAAAACAGGGATGGATCAAGCCCTTCGTGATCGGGTTCGCATGGGCAGGGCCGGTAACGCTTTACCCGCTCATCTTCACCGACCTGTCGGCAGGCATGCATTATGAACTTTCCCTCGTAGGGTTCCTGCTTTTTATTAAGAACCTGATGTTCATTACCCTGCTCTGCATCATGTTCGATATCAAGGATTATGCTGCAGACCATAACCAGCAGCTGAAGACATTTGTGGTGGAATACGGGCTGCGCAAAACCATTTTCTACATACTTATACCCCTTGCCGCCATTGGCCTGGGTACTTTTGTGCTGTATGCGGTCATCAGGCATTTCCCCCAGCTGCGGATACTGATCAACACCGTTCCGTTTATATTGTTGATAATTGTAGCCTACTCCATGCACCGCCGTAAAAACATTCTCTATTATCTTGCGATCATTGACGGGCTGATGCTCGTAAAAGCCCTCTGCGGCATCGCAGGCATTTCACTGATAAAATAAAGTATCATGGCAAAGACAAAGAAAACAACAGGTAAAAGTAAAACACTGATCAGGGAAAGCTCGCTCAACTTTCTCAAAAACTATATCAATACCCCATCTCCCGTTGGCTTTGAAAGCGGCGGACAAAAGCTCTGGCTGGAATACATCAAACCTTATGTGGATACCTGGTTTACCGACCCTTATGGCACAGCAGTGGGCGTGGTAAATCCTGATGCCCCGTTTAAGGTAGTGATAGAAGCGCATGCCGATGAGATCAGCTGGTTTGTGAACTATATCAACGACCAGGGACTGATCTACCTCAAACGCAATGGCGGTGTTGACCACCAGATAGCGCCCGCCAAACGTGTATGGGTGCATGGAAAAAAAGGCCCGGTAAAAGCTGTATTCGGCTGGCCCGCCATCCATACCCGCCTCAGCAACCCCGAATCCAGGGAGCCCGCTCCCAAAGTGGAGAACCTTTGCCTCGATTGCGGCGCACGCAACAAAAAAGAAGTGGAAGCACTGGGCATACATGTGGGCGCAGTGGTAACCTATGAAGAAGGTTTTGATGAGCTGGGATATGACCATTATATCGGCCGTGCATTCGATAACCGCATCGGCGGCTTCATGATCGCCGAAGTAGCGCGGTTGCTGAAGGAAAACAATAAAAAACTTCCCTTCGGCCTCTACGTGGTAAATGCAGTACAGGAAGAGATAGGCCTCCGCGGGGCAGAGATGATCGCCAGGCGCATCAAACCCGATGTGGCCATCATCACCGATGTAACGCACGATACTTCCACACCCATGATCAACAAAGCGATCGAAGGAGATATACAATGCGGCAAAGGCCCCTCGCTGGCTTATGCGCCTGCCATACACAACAAGCTGCTGGCGCTGGTGCAGAACGTGGC
>DASVLZ010000348.1:0-4105 GCA_036384615.1 Sediminibacterium sp. | reverse complement strand
TTTAACAGAGCCTCGCCTGGTGGATCTATCCTGCATATATCGCGCAGTTGGCGGGTATTCATTTGGGCATTGGCATACAGGCCGGAATATTGCTGGTATCGTTGGGCCTGTATTTCTCTCGCTTTGATCACTCTTTCGCGTATTACGGCAGAAGATTCGCTGGTGGATGCGTTATTCAGCTCATTGAAGGATACGGGTGTTACTTCCACATGCAGGTCAATACGGTCAAGCAGGGGGCCGGACACTTTGTTGAGGTATTTCTGAACCGCACCCGGTGGACAGTTGCATTCTTTTTCAGGATGGTTGTAAAAACCGCAACTACAGGGATTCATTGAAGCGATCAGCATAAAATTGGCCGGGAAGTCCAGCACCATTTTTGCCCTTGATATAGTTACCTTTCTTTCTTCCATAGGCTGGCGCATTACTTCCAGTACGGTACGTTTGAATTCGGGCAGTTCATCAAGGAACAATACACCATTATGCGCGAGAGATATTTCGCCGGGCTGCGGCGTGCTTCCGCCACCTACCAAGGCCACATCTGATATAGTATGGTGCGGAGCCCTGAAAGGGCGTTTGCTGACCAGCGCGCTGTTCTCGGGAAGCTTGCCGGCTACGCTGTGTATCTTGGTTGTTTCCAGTGCTTCCTGCAAACTCAATGGAGGTAGTATGGTGGGCAACCGTTTTGCCAGCATGGTCTTCCCGGCACCGGGCGGACCAATCAGTATCGCATTATGTCCGCCCGCCGCCGCTATTTCCATGGCACGTTTGATATTTTCCTGCCCTTTTACTTCACTGAAGTCGATATCAAATGTGTGCTGGTTGCAGAAAAATTCTTCCCTGGTATGCACTATGGCGGGCCGCAATGCCTGTTCGTTCCTGAAGAATGCCACTACTTCGTTCAGGTGTTCAACGCCGTATACGTTCAGCTGGTTCACCATACCCGCTTCTTTCGCATTGGCCAGCGGTACTATCAGGCCTTTGAAGCCTTCCTTCCTTGCCTGTATGGCTATGGGTAATGCCCCCTTGATGGCTTTCACGGTGCCATCGAGGCTAAGCTCACCCATCACTATATACTCTTCCAGCCGTTCCGGGTTTTCCAATTGCTCACTGGCGCCCAGTATACCTAAGGCAATGGGCAGGTCAAAAGCAGTACCTGTTTTGCGTATATCCGCCGGCGCCAGGTTTACAACGATCCTGGTACGGGGCATATAATAGTTATTTGTTTTAATGGCGCTCTCTGTGCGCTGCAGGCTTTCGCGCACGGCATTATCGGGCAGGCCTACCATGTTGTAGCCCTGTCCCATACTTACATTTACTTCAATGGTAATGGTGATGGCTTCAACACCATATACTGCGCTGCCAAATGTTTTTACAAGCATGCAAAAAATTTTCCCGGTTCAACAGGGAAAATTAATAGTGTTGCAGCAGATAAAATACCGTATTTATACTTGGGTTAATTCCACTGTATCGCGTAGTAAACGCAGGGCACAGTGCCTATATTGGTGAGGTTATGCAATACATTGGAGCCGAGGTACACCACATCTCCGCCATTGGCTTTTTTATGTTCCGTACCTATCTGCATTTCCGCATTTCCCTGGAGCATTACAATGATCTCTTCATTCTTATGTGTATGCGGGTCATGGCTTTTGTTGTTGGGGTTCAGCGTGGTTACATGTATATCAAAACGATGCAGCATAGCGGTTGGCCTGTCGAAGAACTGCCGCACGCCGCCTTTATCATGGGGTTTGAAAGTGATGGCATTCCAGTCGATCAAAAAAGAACCACCGGCATTGCGCCCTCTTTGTGCATCAGGTGGAGCAATGGAATGGTACGACATCTGGTATAACTCAGCCCGTCCGCCGGAGGGTTGTATGGTAAGACTATCATCCGGCATCAGGCAAATAACGGAGCCTTTGCCCAATACAACGAGGTTGTTGCTGTTCAGTTTTACGGATACCGCTCCTTCCTTAATAATATAAAAATCTTCTGTATCCGATGGCCATACTTTAAGCATACTCTCCCCATCGAGTATATGTGTGGTCATTAGGTGGAAGGAAAGAACAGCGCCCGATCCCCGGAACATTTTCTGTACGGAATTGGTGCCGGTGGCGGGACGATCATTCTTCCAGGTGAATACATCGGAAGCTACCGGCTGTGCCTGCGCTAAAGCAGCAAAAGAGATTATCGCTACTGTAAGTGTGATCCTTATCTTTTTCATAAAGCAATGATTTGTAGTACAACCCGGTTATGGGTATTCATTGCTTTTGAAGATACTCACAATTTTTCCAAAAGCGAAACCACGCCCTCTCTTTTCAGGATCAGGTAACCGATCCTGTCGCTGCTGATGCCGGGTTTTAAGTGATAACTGAATACCAGCTGGTCGTCCTGCACCGCCGTTTCAAAATAATAGAAACGGATATTATCGTACTGCCTCAGGCCATCGCCGATCTCGTACAGGTGGGTGGAGAGAATAAACAGGGCATTCTTCATCTTGCGCAGCCCTTCGATCACGGTAACGCTGCACTTCACCGCATCCTGCTGGTTGGTGCCTTTAAAGAGTTCATCGATCAGTATCAGCCAGTTCCTGCCGTCACTGATCTTTTCTACCGTGTTCTTGATCCGCTGCACTTCATTAAAGAAGAAACTTTCTCCTTTAATAATATTGTCCACCACCTGTATATTGCTCAGCATGCCGTCCAGGAAAGATATTTTCATTTCCGTGGCGGGCACGCCCATACCAATATGCGCCAGGTAGGCACCTACGCCCACAGCTTTAATAAACGTGCTCTTGCCTGCCATGTTGGCGCCGGTGAGAAAAAGAAAGTTCTTATCCCTGGCAAGGTCCACATCATATGCAACGGGTGTAGACAGCAGGGGATGGTAAAGCGCATCGGCCTGCAGGAAGGGTTCGCTGCTCTTTACAATTTCAGGAAACACCAGCCTGTGTTTCCGGCAGGCAACTCCCAGGCCATAATAAGCATCGAGTGTACAGTAGAGGTCTATCAGTTCATGCGCAGCATTCTTGAATCCCGCCCTTACAAAACCTGTGTACGTGATAATATTCACCGTACTCATGTTCTGCTTGTCTTCACTGATCAGTTTTTGTATGATGGGTTTGTTGAGCAGCATATGTATCCGTCCTACCCAGGCGGTGAGGTCCCTGCTCAATGATAATTTTTCCAGCAGCTGCGCGATCCGTTGCATTCCCCTGGTAAAATCGATCATGTGACCGATACAATACCGCATCAGCGAAAAGTCATGCTTGTGCATGAACTTATAAATAGCCGCCTCCATTGCATTGGGCTTATGGGGATAGCGGTCCAGGTTCGATTCAAAGAATTTATCTATCATCATCAGCGTTCCGTTGCTGATATAACCCGGCCATTCATCAATCACATCCATGATGCACCGGATCGTATGCTGGGTGTTCTCAATGGCTTCTACCGAATCGAGGGGATTGCCCAGCAGGTAATGCAGATGCTCTTTCCCGCCATTGGTCTGTGTAAAATTGAGGTAACTGAAAACGGATTGTTCTTCTTCACTATGGAAGATGGACAGATCGGCAAGTGTGGTTTTATCTATCTGCATAGAAAAGTCAAAAGTGAAAAGTCAAAAGTGAAAGTCAAACCCATCCGCAGAAATCCGCAATCTGCCATTTGCAATCTGCAATTTCCCAATTTTCCAATCCCAAATTTCAAAATCCCTCCCTATCTCTCAAACTCCAGCCTGCTTCCCATCTGTGATTCATTCCATACCCCTTTTCCATAAACAAGGTGGCCATTTATAAAAGTATGGGTGATGGATGCGGGAAAACGGAATCCTTCGAGCGGGCTCCACCCGCATTTATACAGTATATTTTCTTTGGATACGGTCATGGGGCAGTTCATATCTGCCAGCGCAAGATCGGCATGGTATCCTTCGCGGATAAAGCCTCTTTCTTTAATTTGAAAGCAGCGCGCCACAGCATGGCTCATCTTTTCCGCTACTTTCTCGATACTGATCCTGCCCTCCTGCACATAATATAACATCAGTTGCAAAGAATGCTGCACCAGCGGCAATCCCGCATGCGCATGTTCATAATCTTCCTGTTTTTCCGCCCAGGTAT
>DASVLZ010000347.1:0-10925 GCA_036384615.1 Sediminibacterium sp. | reverse complement strand
CGAAAGCGACCGCATGCTCAGCCTCGCCTTCAGCGAAAAAAGCCTGCAGGTGCAGAAGAAAGTGGTGTCGGAAGAATTCAAGGAGCATTATATCAATAAGCCCTATGGCGATATATGGCATAAGATGCGCGAGCTTGCCTACGTGCAGCATCCTTACCGTTGGATGACGATCGGCAAAGAACTCAGCCATGTGGAAAATGCGCAGATGGAAGATGTAAAACAGTTCTTCTTCAAACATTACCGGCCTCTGAATGCCATACTGGTAGTAGCGGGCAATGTAAAGACAGAACAGATCAAACAACTGGCTGATAAATGGTTTGGTGATATACCCATGGGCGACAAATACCAACGCGCACTGCCTTCTGAACCTGAACAGACAGAAGCCCGCTCCGCAGATGTGGAATCGGTAGTGCCACTGGATGCATTCATCAAAACATGGCATATGGATGCGCGCCTCGATAAGGGATATTATGAAGCCGACCTGCTCACAGAGATCCTCGGCGGCGGCGGATCATCGCGTATGTACCAGTCGCTCGTGAAAGAAAAACAATTGTTCTCCAACTTCGACTGTTACCATTTTGGCAGCATAGACAAGGGACTAGTGGCCGTGGAAGGCAAACTGGTAAAAGGCGTTTCCATGGAAGCCGCGGAGAAAGCCGTGGAAGAAGAAATTGAAAAGATACAGTCCGGTTCAGTAAGCGATACAGAACTGCAGAAAGTCAAGAACAAGACCGAAAGCGTGATCGCTTTCGAAGACATGGGCATCATGAGCCGAGCCAACAGCCTGGCCATGTACGAACTGCTGGGCGATGCTGCGCTGATGAACAGCGAACTGGAACGCTACCAGCAGGTAAGTGCGGATGACCTGTTGCAAACAGCCCGGAAAATATTCAGGAAAGAGAACAGCAATACATTACGTTACCATAGCAGGCAGGCATGACAAAAAACAGGAAACAGGCTCCGGCAATCACGGATGCAGTGGATATGAAGCTGCAGTTAAAGCCTTACGAACATTTTACACTGGATAATACCGTACCCGTATACACCGTTAATGCCGGGGCGCAGGAAGTGCTGATGCTCGAATGGGTGTTCTATGCAGGCAACTGGTACGAAGAAAAGAATATTGTTGCCGCTACCACCAATTTCCTGCTGAAGAACGGAACAAAGCAGAAGAAAGCTTTTGCCATCAATGAGCATTTTGAGTTTCATGGCGCTTATCTTAACCGCAGCTGCTATAACGAAACAGCCACGGTAACACTGCATTGCCTGAGCCGCCATTTGCCGGAACTATTGCCGGTTGTGGCGGAGCTTATTACCGAAAGCATTTTTCCCGAAGAAGAGCTGGCCATCTATAAACAGAACCAGAAACAACGGTTACAGGTAAACCTTAAGAAATGCGATTTCGTGGCCAACCGGCTGATAGATGAATATATCTATGGCCTGCACCACCCCTATGGTAAATACACTTCATCCGAAGCATACGACCAGTTGCAGAGGGAAGAACTGGCCGCTTTCTTTGAACGTTTTTATGTGAATGGGAAATGCCTGGTTTTTGCCGCGGGCAAGCTGCCGGCAGACCTGGCACAGCAACTCAACCGAAACTTTGGCTATCTTCCGCTGAACAGGCTCTCATCGCCTGACATAGAGCACGCACAGGTGCATGCCGAACAGAAATCATACAGGATAACCAATGACCCCGAGGGAGTACAAGGTGCCATCAGGATCGCGAGGCCTTTTCCCAACAGGCACCACCCCGACTTCCCGAAAGTACAGGTACTGAATAATATCTTCGGCGGCTTCTTCGGCTCAAGGCTGATGAGCAATATACGCGAGGATAAAGGGTATACCTATGGCATACACAGCTACCTGCAGAGCCATATACACAATACTGCATGGATGATCAGCACGGAAGCAGGCAGGGATGTATGCGAAGCCACCATTGCCGAAGTGTATAAGGAAATGAAAACACTGCGGGATGAGCCTGTGGAGCAGGAAGAGCTTGACCTTGTACGCAACTATATGATCGGATCTTTACTGGGCGACCTCGATGGGCCTTTCCAGATCATTGCGCGGTGGAAGAATTATATACTCAATAACCTTACGGAAGCATATTTCCATAACAGCATTCATACCGTTAGAACCCTAAGCGCGGAAGAGCTTCGCTCGCTGGCGGATAAGTACCTGCAACCGGAGGCTTTTTATGAACTTGTAGTGGTTTGAGGAAAATAAATGGCCTCCTGCAACCGTTACTTATTGTATGGGCAAATTTTTCGCAAAGACCATTGCCACTACAGTGGCCGTACTCATAGCCGCTTATATACTTAAGGGTATTTATGTGGATGATACCCTCACTGCCCTGCTGGTGGCCGTGGTGCTTGGCCTGCTCAATAGTTTTATCAAACCCATACTGATCATCCTTACCATTCCTATTTCCATTATTACCCTGGGGCTTTTCCTGCTGGTGATCAATATTATCATCATCAAACTGGCCGCGGGTATTGTACCGGGGTTCAGGGTGGAAGGATGGATAGCTGCACTTCTGTTCAGCCTGGTAGTAAGCCTTGTTACCGCTATCATTGAAGGGCTGATCGGCACCAATGAAGATCGCCGGAAGCAGTAAAACCCGGATTTATCAGCCATTTATCCATCCATTTTGACGGTCTTTCATAAAGAAATATGACCGTTCAACACTTCTCCTCATTCCGGTCTGTTTCATAGAAGATTGATATTCAATTTTTTAAGCAAAATCAGTTACTGATCTCTGCATATTACTAAAAAAAACTTGGTACTATGTGTTGCATAGTACCTAAAAAGTTCCCATCTTTGTGTTGTCAAAGGGAATGAAACCCGGCAAAACGAAATCATTCAAAACATTTAAATAAAGAAGTCATGAAAACGCAACACACAGATGTTTACCAGCCCCTGAACAGGGAACATATGGATAACCTGGTAAAAGAAGTAAAAGAGACCATCGCCACGAATGCACCTGCCATACAGCACAGGAATGCTTTTGGCGTGGTAGAGCTCTGGCATATGGCCGGCAGCCGCCGCAACAGGATTGCAAGAAGGCATACCGGTTTGCACACCAACCTGCTCTAACCACATCTCTCCACCGACACACAATCAATAAAAACTCCGGTTATGGATATTCAGAACACACAAAGCCAGATGCGAAAGGGTGTATTGGAGTTTTGCATTTTATCCATCATACGCCAGGGCGAGGTTTACCCGAGTGACCTGGTTGAAAGGATGAAAGCGGCCAACCTTCATATACTGGAAGGAACCCTCTACCCATTGCTTACCCGATTAAAGAACGCAGGACTGCTCTCCTACCGCTGGGTGGAAAGCAACAGCGGCCCTCCCCGTAAATATTTTGTGATGACAGATAAAGGCCTTGAGTTCTACAATGAACTGGAAAGGACCTGGCAGGAACTGGCAGACGCTGTTCATACGCTCACGCAACCCAACGGTACTACGGCAATACCCGATGAAAATCCAACCCAACCTTAACCAATATTAAACCGATTAGACCATGAAAAAGGTAATCAATATAAACTTCCAGGGCAGGGTAATACCCATTGAGGAGTCTGCCTACGACATGCTCAAGCAGTATGTGGAAAGTTTACGCAAATTCTTTGCCAACGAGGAAGGTCGCGACGAGATCATTAATGATATTGAAGGACGTATTGCCGAGCTGTTTGTAGAGATACTTAAAAAAGGCAGCACCTGCATTACGGAAGACAATGTAAACGGCATCATCGAAAGCATGGGACGGCCCGAAGACTTCGAAGGTGAAGAAGGCCGCGTGCACTCACAACTGGAAGGAGAAAAATACGAGGAGAAAAGCCAGAGAAGCACCGACCCAGGTTATGAAGCCCCTCCCCGCGGACGTTTATACCGCGATGATTCCGATAAAATGCTTGGCGGCGTGTGCGGTGGCATTGCTTCTTACCTGCGCATAGATCCCACCATCGTACGCCTTGTTTTTGCGCTGATCGCATTCGCAGGCGGTACCGGTATACTGCTGTATATCATCCTGTGGGTAATACTTCCCTCCAGGCCGCTGAATAATATGCCTACTACCAAACGCCTGTACCGTAATCCTGATGAGAAAGTGATCGCGGGTGTAGCCAGTGGTATCGCTTCTTATTTTGATATAGCGGTATGGATACCGAGGCTGGTATTTGCCCTGCCGCTGATCACCGGCATCGCCACATCCGTTTTCAGGAGCGCTTTCTTCTTCGATATGGATCCCTTCCCCGGTATTGTATTCGGCTCTTTCGGTGGTACCCTCTTCATAGTGTATGCCGTACTCTGGGCCGTGATACCTGAAGCGAAAAGCGCTTCTGAAAAACTGGAGATGCGCGGCGAGAAAGTTGACCTGAATACCATCAAAAACACCATACAGGAAGACCTCGAAGGTTTTAAACAACGCGCCGAAAAATGGGGCGGCGAGGCAAAAGAAAAAGCCGAAGCTTTTGCAAAGGATTTCAGCAACACCATTAAACAGAAAGGCCAGCAGTTTGGCTCAGAAGCAGGTTATGTGGCCAGGAACAATGGCAGCAGGGTTGGCCGCGCCATCGGCATCATGTTCAAAGCATTCTTCCTCTTCATCGCAGGCATCATCGCCTTTGCACTGCTGATCACACTGATCGGTTTTATGGTGGCGGGAATGGGTGTGTTTCCCCTGAAAGACTTTTTCCTCGAAGGCCTCTGGCAGAACTTCCTGGCATGGTCTACATTATTACTCTTCCTGGGTGTGCCGGTGATCGGCTTCATCATCTGGATCATCCGCAGGATCATGGGTGTGCGTTCCAGGAGCCGTTATCTCGGTTTTACGTTTGCAGGCCTCTGGGTGCTGGGACTGGTGGCCGCAGGTTTGCTCGCCATATCCATCGCCCGCGATTTTGATGCCCGCGCCAGGGATATACAGGAATATACCATTGCACAACCCGCTGCAGGAAAACTGGTGGTAAAAGTGCCGGACAGCAAGGTGAAAGTGATCGGCCGCTGGTTTAAAATGGATGGAGTATTGAGTGTGAATGATGACAGCCTTACGCTCAACAATGTACGCCTGCGTATTGTGAAAAGCAAGGACTCACTTTACCATATGAGCGCCGCCAAATACGCCAACGGTAAAGACGAGAATACCGCCCTGCAGAATATCAGGGAGATCAGTTACGGCTTTAACCAGCAGGACAGCACCATCTGGCTCGATCGCGGTTTCTCTGTACAGAAAGGTACCCGTTTCCGCAACCAGGCTGTGGCCATCATACTGCAGGTACCCGTAGGCAAACGCATTCTTATAGACAGGAGCGTGGCACGCCGCCTCAACTGGTTTCATATGAGCATGGGACATAACGACTGGGAATGGGAAGATGAGTACAACGGAAACGACTACCAGTATTATAACGACAACGTGGAATACATAATGACACCGGGCGGGCTGGAACGTGTAGACAAGGATAAAAAGAATTCTGAAGACGATAACAGCGATGTCAGCGAAGCAAAAGAAAAATACAAGCAGAGCAGGGATGAGTTGCAGAAAGAATATGAGAAGAAACAGAAAGAAGCTGAAGAGCTGAAGAAAGAACTGGAAACACCTGTTGATACTACCCGTTTCCGTTACAAAAAATCGACTACCTCCACAGATATTACAGATGGCCTGGCCATACTCTCCTTATCGAAGAGTGCCTGATAAACTCGGTTGAAGTTGGGATATAAGAACCCTGTCTTGTTCACAGGAGGGGGTTCTTCCCTTCTTTAAAATGTTTTTTCACAGAACCCGTAACATTAAATCAACAGCCATGAAAAAAGTTTTCGTTGGTTTCCTGCTTTGTGTTGTGCTGTTTGGCGGATTCTTCTGTGTGTCTATGTACCGCTGGTTCCACGATCATACCCTGTTTCGCAAGCATGGTGTTTCGTTCAGTGTAAAGGAATCGGATGATACTTACCAGATATACGCCTCTTATGACCCCGGCAATACCGGCCGTGTGCAGGAATATCTGGATGAGAAGCTGCGGGCCGACCGCACATTCCGGAATGCACGCATTAACGGGAATATAGTGCTGGACGACAGGACCAGCTTTTTTATAGAGGCGCTGCCCGGCAAGCTCCTGATCAGGTTCGACCGCGACAACAATACAGAGGAGGCTTTTTTGAAAATGAAGGAACTGGGAGATGGGTTAAAAACACGGATCGTTTCCCGGTAAGCGTCTATATCACAGCAAGGGGCCGCTCGATGGTAACAGCCATTGGCGGCTTTTTTTATTCATTCCGGTACTCCGCTTTCACTTATTTTTGCGCACTAAATAAAAGGCATGAAGAATACTCCTTTCACCCAGAAGCACATTGCGCTCGGCGCCAAGATGGCCCCTTTTGCCGGTTATCATATGCCCATCAGCTACAGCGGCATCAACGATGAACATGCAGCCGTAAGAAAAAATGCAGGCGTATTTGATGTGAGCCATATGGGTGAATTTATCCTGAAAGGAGAACATGCCCTTGACCTGATACAGCGTGTTACCAGCAACGATGCTTCCAAACTTACAGACGGCCAGGCCCAATACAGTTGCCTGCCCAATAAGGAAGGCGGTATTGTAGATGACCTGATCGTTTACTGCCTGGAAAAAAACAAAACGTATATGCTGGTAGTCAATGCATCTAATATTGAAAAAGACTGGAACTGGATCAGCAGTTTCAATACCAGCAATGCAGAAATGCATAATATCAGTGATAAAACCTGCCTGCTTGCGATACAAGGGCCTAATGCCACCAAAATACTGCAGCCGCTGGTAGATACGGATATCATGAACCTGAAATACTACACATTTACCAAAGGAAGGTTTGCAGGTGTGGATAATGTACTCATCAGCGCTACCGGTTACACGGGCGCAGGCGGCGTGGAGATCTATTTTGAAGATAAGGACGGAGCTGCCGATACCATATGGGATGCCATCTTTGAAGCAGGTGCTTCTTATGGCATTAAACCCATAGGCCTCGGTGCACGCGATACGCTCCGCCTCGAAATGGGCTATTGTTTGTATGGCAACGATATCGATGACACCACTTCCCCGCTGGAAGCCGGGCTGGGCTGGATCACCAAATTCACGAAAGAGTTTACTGCGAAAGAAATACTGGAAAAACAGAAAGCTGCCGGCATTACCCGCAAACTCGTGGGCTTTGAAATGATCGATCGCGGCATTCCCCGTCATGATTACCTCATCAAAAATGAAGCGGGAGAAACCATTGGCAAGGTTACCAGCGGCACACAATCCCTTTCTTTGGGCAAAGCCATTGGCCTGGGATATGTGGCTATGGGATATGCAGGACTGGATAATGATATCTTTATCGATATCCGTAACACGCCTGTGAAAGCCAGGATTGTAAAAATGCCTTTTCAATAGCGGTGATTTCTATTCCGGCATAGGTCTCATACAATACAGCGGTTTAACATACACACAACACCCTGCACGAAATAATCCGGCAGCTATGGCGTTATGTAGGTGATGAAGACTGTATTTTCTGTATTGACTGTTTCCCTGCTGCTGATTTCCTGCAGCCGCAAAAGCCATATCGGCCGCGGCACCGAAACCGGTATTGCTTCGTATTATTCCGAAAGTTATAATGGCAGGAAAACAGCTAACGGAGAAATATTTCATTCCTCGGCATTAACCGCCGCGCATAAGAAACTGCCTTTCGGCACCAAGGTAAAAGTTACCAACCTCTCCAACGGCAAAACCGTAAAAGTGCGTATCAATGACCGCGGCCCGTTTGTGCAGGGCCGTATCATTGACCTAACCAAAAAAGCAGCTAAAAAGCTGGATATGGTGAATGCGGGTATCACTAAGGTTTCGATCAGGTATTGAGCAGGTTATCGGTTGGTGGGATATTGTGAAGCCGGCCTTACCGTTTATTACTGATCACTCACTGCGCAATTTCTCACTTTCCTGATCATCACCTGTTCATCACGAATCTTTGCATAGCCTAATTCATAACAATAGAAATACAACAGCCCTGTGCGGGTAGTATGTATATGGGTAAAATATCCGAAAGCAAACCCCTGCTCCTGCAGCCGGTTAATATGTATTCTGGCGGATTGCCTGGCAGACAGCAGTGATGATAATATACGCCTGTTCTTTTTCAGGTTCCTGTTTATCTGCCGCATATACTGAGCGGCTATCGCATTTTGCCGGTTATGAAAATCGTTGCGGCAATGATCGTTGCAAAAACGTTTATCGGTTCTGCCATGTAATTGCTTACTGCAATGTGCACAGCACTGTATAGTTACGGACATGCCGTTTTTCCTGCAATCTATTTACGGAAAGGATAGCCCGGTAACGTATTTATAACGAATACCCTTGTGTCTTCACTTGCGTATAAACCGCTACCTGTCGCAGGATCCTTTTCTCAATACCATACCACCCATATAGCGTATACCCCCGGGTGTTTTATATACCATTTTACCGCCGGTTTCTTCCATTTCGCCAATACCTTCTATCATGATATCATCACTTTTCAGGAACCGCACTTCCCGCACAGATTCCATGCCTTCTGATGTGAAAGTATAATCCGCTACCAGTGTATCGCCCGACATATACCCGCGTATCGTTCCGTTGTTGGCATCTTTTTCATACAGGTGATAGGAAAGATCGCCGGTAACATTCTTGCCGTCAACGGAGAGCTGCAGGCGTACTGTGTCTTTGTCTGAAAGGTAGGCATAGCAACGGTTGGGCGATTCGCCGGTTTTGACTACTTCGGGAGAGTCCGCAGCAGGTTTATCTGATGAAGTATTGTTGCAGGCCGCCGCAACCAGGAGCATTAATGGAACAAAAAGTTTTTTCATACCCTTTTTTGGGTAACCAGGTTGAAAAAACCATGCCTCAGCATTGTTTTTTTGCTGCTACCAGTGTTTTTTCTGCCTGTATTACGTGTCTTTCAATATGATATATACTGAAACGGAAGGTATCGCCCAGTTTCAGCTTCATCAGTTTTGTGAGTGATATCGCCGTTCTCGCCTTATCGAGGTCTGTATGCGCAGCCATATTGAGTAATTTCGTCCACTTTTCCTGCTGTTTCAGAAAACGCTCGAGTGTTGTGAGGCTGAGCCGGGAATGAATGGGATTTTTATCCTTCGGCGCAGGCATCTTCTTTATTTTGTTGCCGGAAACTTTCATCAGTCCCGCAAAGTAATTGCCGATGATGCCGGGAGAATACAGGGTTTTGTCTGATGTATTTTTTTGAGAGAGGATCACCCTTTCCACTTCGGGTATATAAAAATCGCCGTACAGGTTAAGGTGTTCCAGGCATTCCAATACTGTCCACGTATTATCTTCAATACGGCAGTTGAGCATTTCGGGTGATTGGTCCTTGAAATGAATTACTTTTTCTGTGCAATCATCGATGATCCTGTGCAGTTCTGCCAGTAATTCTTTGGTGTTGATCTTCATGTAGTATCATTTAATATGGTTTTGCAAAACTGCATCAGGATACTGATCTGCTTCTTGACCTGGATCAAGAAATAGATATTATCCCCGTTTCATCAACCATTTAAATAAAGGCAGTTTTCCTTTGAAGGGCGGGTATTTGATAGAGGGATCGAACCATACGGGTGTTTTCATCACCGCGCGTTTACGGCTGAAGGTATCGAAAGAAAACCTGCCGTGATAGGCACCCATACCACTGGTGCCCCGCCCGCCGAAGGGAAGATGGGGATTGGTAAGATGCCAGCTGGCATTATTGATACAGGCACCTCCTGAAGGAACAGCATCCAGCCAGTATTTTTCTTTCTTGTGGCTTTGGGTGAATACATAAAAAGCAAGCGGATCAGGATGCTTATGGATCACCTGCAATGCCTGGTCGTTATCATCAAACGGTATTACAGGAAGTACGGGGCCAAATATTTCTTCCTGCATTACGACTGCATCCGGAGTCATATATTCCAATAGAGTGGGTTCTATAAAAAGACTTTCCCTGTGGTGCCGGCCACCTGCAATGATCTTACCATCCTGGAGATAACGCAGTATGCGATCGAACTGTTTTTCATTAATGATCCTGCCGTAGTGTTCTGTATGTTCCATATCCCCGCCAAAAAAACGCAATATCTTTTCTTTCATCGCTGTTATCAGTGCTTCTTTCCGTGAAGCATGCACCAGTATGTAATCGGGCGCCACGCACATTTGTCCCGCATTGGAGAACTTGGTCATGACAATACGTTTTGCCGCTACTTCAATATCTGCATCTGATTCCACGATGCAGGGACTTTTTCCTCCGAGTTCCAGTGTTACGGGCACTAGCTTTTCTGCCGCCATGCTGTAAATTTTTTTACCGGTTACAGCACCGCCTGTATAGAACACATGGTCAAATACAAAATCCTGCATCATGCCTCCGATAATGGAGGCGCCATCTCCCTGCACACATAATATATAATCCGGGGAAAATGCAGTTTCGATGATCTGTTGAATAACCGCTGCGGTGGCCGGTGCAAATTCACTGGGTTTCAGCACTGCACAGTTGCCGGCGGCTATAGCACCTACCAATGGCGCCAGCGATAGCTGCAGCGGATAATTCCATGGGCCAATGATCAGCGCCACACCGGCGGGCTCATGGCGTATATAACTTGCAGAAGGAAAATTCAACAGGTTGGTACGTACTTTTTCGGGTTGCATCCACTCAGATAAGGACCGTATAGCATGATCCAGTTCTGCCAGCAGGAAGCCGTTCTCGGTAACCCAGCATTCTTCCCTGCTTTTATGCAGGTCTGTACGAAGCGCTGCATAAATAGCTTCTTCATGATCTGTTACCGCTTTTTTCAATGCCAGCAACTGCTGTTTCCTGAAAGCATACGGCAGTGTAGCATGTGTATTGTAAAAAGATCGTATAGAGGACAATTGGGTGATCATAACAGGAATACTATGTGATATGTC